>NZ_JAYRTX010000053.1:0-22309 GCF_041919395.1 Albidovulum sp. | reverse complement strand
CCCTCGGGAATGCGCGCCATGCGCTGGCGCGCGGCGTTGAACTCCAGCCCCGAGCGGTCGTAATGCGCGGCGAGGATGGCGCGGGCGTCGTCGCGTATGCGAAGCGCCGTCGCGAAGGCCCTGGCAACGGCGTCGGCCGTGATGTCGTCATGGGTCGGGCCGATGCCCCCCGAGGTGAAGACGTGGGTGTAACCGGCGCGGAGCGCGTTCACCGCCGCCGCGATCGCGTCCATCTCGTCGGCGACGACACGCACTTCCTTCAGGTCGATGCCGATGCGCGTCAGTTCCCCGGCAAGGTAGTGCATGTTGGCGTCGCGGGTGCGGCCCGACAGGATCTCGTCCCCGATGATCAGGATCGCGGCGGTTGGGTTCGGCATGGCTCACCTCTTTGCCCAAGCTATAGGCAAGGCGCGGGCCCGGCGGAAGCCCCGGCTCTGGCCAAAGCCGCCGTCCTTGACTATCTAGGCGCGGTATCGTGGCGAAGGAGGGGCCGGTGGACGATCCGCGCGGCCGTCTGACGAAGGACGGAATCAGGATTCACGAGGCGGCGGATTTCGCCGGGATGCACGCGGCCGGGCGGCTCGCGGCCGAGATCCTCGACGAGGTGGGCGCACTGGTCGAACCGGGCGTGACGACCGAGGCGCTCGATGCCTACATCGAGCAGCGCGTGGCCGTGGCCGGCGCGAAATCCGCAACCATAGGCTACCGCGGCTATCAGCACGCCTCCTGCATCTCGGTGAACCATGTCGTCTGCCACGGCATCCCCGGGCCGAAGGTGCTGAAGGACGGCGACATCCTGAACATCGACGTGACCGTCATCGTCGACGGCTGGTACGGCGACACCAGCCGGATGTATGTCGCGGGTGCGCTTCCCCGGAAGGCCGAGCGACTGATCCAGGTCACGCACGACGCGCTGATGCTCGGGACCGAGGCGGTCCGCCCCGGCAACACCTTCGGCGACATCGGCCACGCCATCCAGTCCTACGTCGAAGCCCAGCGGATGAGTGTCGTGCGCGATTTCTGCGGCCACGGGCTCGGCCGGGTGTTCCACGCGCCGCCGAACGTCCTGCACTATGGCCGTCCCGGCACCGGCCCGAAGCTTGAAGAGGGCATGTTCTTCACGATCGAGCCGATGGTGAACCTCGGCCGGCCCGAGACCAAGGTGCTCGCCGACGACTGGACGGCGGTGACGCGCGACAAGTCGCTGTCGGCGCAGTTCGAGCATTCGGTGGGAGTGACGGCGGACGGGGCCGACATCTTCACCCTCTCGCCTGCCGGCCGGTTCTGGCCGACGCGATGACTTACCCTTCGCGGGGCCCGACGTTCTCGCGGAAGGCGACCTCGAAGGCCGCCTTCCTGGCGTCATCCGCCTCGATCTGGTGGGCTGCGCGCCAGTCCTCGTAGGGCGTGCCGTAGTAGATCTCGCGCGCCTCGTCCTTCGTCATCGCGATGCCCCTTTCGTTCGCCGCCTCCTGGTACCAGCGGGCCAGGCAGTTGCGGCAGAAGCCCGCGAGGTTCATCAGGTCGATGTTCTGCACGTCCGCGCGTCTCTCCATCAGGTGATGGCGGAGCGCCCGGAATGCGGCGGCCTCGATCTCGATCCGGGTCTTGTCGTCCATCTGCGGTCCTCCTCGCCTCAGAGATCGGCGTCGGCCAGCGCCGCTTCAAGGATCGGCGCCAGCCTGTCGGCCCAGGCGATCTGGCCGTCCGCGCCCCGGATCAGGTCATGGCGGATCTCGACCAGCACATTTGGCCGGCCCGGCGCCAGCGCGTGCCGGTCGATCGAGTCGCCGTCGAGGTGCCCGCCATAGGGCTCGTTCTCGCCCACGCAGAGGTCGCCCTCCGCCCGCAGCCGCGCAAGCAGGCTCAAGGCCAGCCGCGGATCGCGGTGGGAATAGAGCACGCCGACATGCCAGGGTCGCTCCGCCCGGCCGACAAGGCGCGGCGTGAAGCTGTGAACGGCGCAGATGACCGTGTCGGCTCGCCGCGCTGCGAGTCCCTCAAGCGCAAGGTGGTAGGGTCGGTGGAAGGCCTGCAGCCGCCGCTCCACCTCGGCCTGATCGACATGGCGGTTCACCGGGATCAGCGTCGCATCGTAAAGCCTCATCACCAGCGTCGGATCGTCCTCGCCCCGGTTGGGGTCGATGACGAGGCGGGAGAAATCGCTGAGGATCGCCGGTGCGTCCAGTCGTTCGGCAAGCCGCCGCGTCACCCCGGCCGCCCCGATATCGTAGGCGATGTGCCGTTCCATGTCGGCGGGCGCGATCCCGAGGCTGCCGCCGCCGACGCAGTCGGGAACCCGGTTCGTCGCGTGGTCGCAGGTGATCAGCCAGCGCGAGGGGCGGTCGGCCCCGAGGATGTGGAAAGGCTCTGCCGTCATGCGTTTTTCGTCGTTCCCCGTTGAAAGATCGTTTAGACGAGACGAAGGACAAGCGCCAGTTGCCCTCGCCGCGGTTTTGCGCCATAGAACGGTAGGGACCGTTGTTAGCGCAAACATCATGGAGGACCCGGGATGAGACGGATGCGTTGCGTGAAGATCGTGGCCACGCTTGGCCCCTCCTCCTCGGACTACGGCACCATCCGCGCGCTCTTCGAGGCCGGCGCCGATGTCTTCCGGCTGAACATGAGCCATGGCAGCCATGCCGATCAGGCCGCCCGCCACGCCATCATCCGGCGGGTGGAAGAAGACATGGGCCGGCCCATTGCGATCCTCGCCGACCTGCAGGGTCCGAAGCTTCGCGTCGGCACCTTCGTCGCTGGCGCGCACGAGTTGAACGAGGGCGACCGCTTCCGTTTCGACCTCGACCCGGCCGAGGGCGACGGACGCCGGGTGAACCTGCCCCACCCGGAGATTTTCGCGGCACTCGAACCGGGGTCGCGGCTTCTGGTGAACGATGGCAAGATCCGCCTCACCGTCGATGCCTGCGGCCCCGATTTCGCCGACTGCACCGTGACCGCCGGCGGGATGATCTCCAACCGCAAGGGTGTGAACGTGCCCGACGTGGTGCTGCCGCTCGCGGCGCTTTCGGACAAGGACCGCGCCGACCTGGAGTTTGCCTGCGAGCTCGGCGTCGACTGGCTCGCGCTCTCCTTCGTGCAGCGGGCCGAGGACGTGCGCGAGGCGCGCGTGCTCGCCAGGGGCCGCGCCGCGATCCTGTCGAAGATCGAGAAGCCCGCTGCGGTGAAGGCCTTCGCGGAGATCCTCGAAGCCTCCGACGGCATCATGGTCGCCCGTGGCGACCTTGGCGTGGAGCTTCCGGTCCATTCGGTCCCGCCGATCCAGAAGCAGCTCGTCCGCGCGTCGCGGTCGGCCGGCAAGCCCGTGATCGTGGCGACGCAGATGCTGGAAAGCATGATCGAAAGCCCGATGCCGACCCGGGCCGAGGTCTCCGACGTGGCGAGCGCGATCTACGAGGGCGCCGATGCGGTCATGCTTTCGGCCGAAAGTGCCGCCGGCCAGTATCCGGTCGAGGCGGTGGAGACGATGGACAACGTGGCGAAGTCGGTCGAAGGCGACCCGACCTATCGCGAGATCATCGAGGCCTCCCGCCGGATCGAGCGGCGCACCGTCGCCGACGGCATCGTCGCCGCCGCGCGCGAGATCGCCGAGGCGACCGACATCCACGCCATCTGCTGCTTCACCCAGTCCGGCACGACCGCGAGCCTCGTCGCCCGCGAGCGGCCGACGGTCCCGATCATCGCGCTCTCCCCGCTCATCGCCACGGTCCGGCGGCTGAGCCTGACCTGGGGCGTCCATTGCGTGCAGACGCACGACCCGGTGGACCGCTTCAAGATGGCGGTCGTCAGCGCCGCCAAGGCCGCCCGCGAATATGGCTTCGCGACCGAGACGGACCAGATCGTCGTGACCGCCGGTGTGCCCTTCAACGTCAAGGGTACCACGAACATCCTCCGCGTCGCCCCCTGCGACGAACGGCTGATCTTCCGGACCGACCCGGAGTAGGGACTTCGCTTCCTCGCCGAAGGGGAGGTAGGTGGTGTGCTCCACCACCGTCCCCGCTCCGTCGGTGACCGCGCGGACGGAGCCGAGCCCGTCCGTGTGCAGCGCGTTCACCCTGGTGGTGACGGTGCTGCCGCTCTTGGTCTTGGTGATGCGGATGTCCGGCCGTGGATAGAGCAGGATCTCCTCCGCCGCGCCCTGTCCGTAACGCCTGATCTCCACCGGCCCCATGTAGAGCGTGACCGTGGCCCCGGCCACCGGGTCGGTCTCGACCTTCTTCAGCCGCGCCCCGTCGGCGCCGTAGACGTAAGCGGTGGTCCGGCCGGCGAAGCTGACCGAGACCGGCCGGTTCTCGCCGTCATAGCTCATGACCTTGCCGTCGAGGCCCGTGGTCATGTTGCGGCTTGGGAGGGAAGGTTAAAGGGAACGGTCATATCGTTCGTAAGCTGGATGGCTAAGTGACCTCACGAGACTCGATTTTCAAAAGACTTCCACAGAAATCACATTATTGCTCAGTTTTTCGAAGTAATCTTCACTCGACAGAGACCCTCGAAGAAAATCAATATGCCATCGAATGATACTTGCCACCTCCTTGCAAACAATAAATTCGCCATAGTCAAAGCATATCTCTATTTCTTTACGAGTAGTGCTCTTAGAGGCACGCAAGGAACGATTGACACGGTCAGCGTTCTCAATATCATTCGTATACAAATGAGAATGATCCGAGAGGCAGAAGGCGTTGCCATATCTCGTTCCCACCACGCTCAGCGAAGCACTGACGCTCTTGCGCGACCGCCGGCCGACGCTCTTGGCAGGCTGCACCGATGTCCTGCCCGGCCAGCGACAGGGATGTCGCATCGCCGAGCTGCTGGACGTGACGCGGCTGCCGGAATTGCGCGGCATCAGCCAAGGGCCGCAGGGCTGGCGCATCGGCGCCGCGGCGACCTGGGCCGACATCGCGGCGGCTCCGCTGCCCCCCGCCTTCGACGCACTGCGGCAGGCGGCGCGCGAGGTGGGGGCGATCCAGATCCAGAACGCGGGAACCATCGCCGGCAACATCTGCAACGCCTCGCCCGCCGCTGACGGAGTGCCGCCGCTTCTGGCGCTGCGGGCCGAGGTGGAGCTTGCCTCGCTTGCCGGGCGACGGCATGTGGCGCTGGAGGATTTCATCACCGGGGTCCGCCGCACGACCCGCGCTCCGGACGAACTGGTGGTGGCGCTGCACATGCCGCGTCCGCTCGCGGGCGAAGGTGGCGCCTTCGTCAAGCTCGGTACGCGCAGCTCCCTTGTCATCTCGATTGCGATGGTGGCGGCGTTCGTCCGGATCGCGCGGGATCGCATCGCCGAGGCGCGGGTGTCGGTCGGAGCGTGTTCACCTGTTGCCCGGCGATTGCCGTCGTGGGAGGCAGAACTCGCGGGCCGCAATCTGGACGACGTAGCCGGGCTGAAACCCGACGTGGCGCATCTTTCGGGGCTTTCCCCGATCGACGATGTCCGCGCCTCGGCCGCCTACAGGATCGAGGCAGTCCGGGAATTGTGCCAGCGCGCGCTGGCGCGGGCGGTGGAATCGGCAAAGGGAGGCGCGGATGGCCGCTGAGGAGAACGTGGAGACGACCCGGTTCATCCTGAACGGCGCGGCGGTCGCGGTCACGGCCCCACCCGACGAGCGCCTGTCGGACAGCCTGCGCGAACGCCTCGGCGCCCGCGATGTGAAGATCGGCTGCAACGCGGGCGATTGCGGGGCTTGCTCGGTCCTGCTCGACGGGCAGGTGGTCTGTGCCTGCCTGACACCGACGTGCAAGGCCGATGGGCGCCGGATCGAGACGGTTGCGGGCCTGGTGGCCACGGACCTGGTGGCGCAGGCGCTGTCCGGACGCTTCCAGGACCATGGCGCGGCGCAGTGCGGCTTCTGCACCCCCGGAATGATGGTGGCATCCGTCGCCCTGCTCCGACAGGAACCCGAGCCGGACGAGACGGCGATCACGCGCGCTCTGGGCGGCGTGCTTTGCCGATGCACCGGCTACCGCAAGATCATCGACGCGGTCGCCTCGGTTCCGGCAGCGCTTGCCGATGTGGGCGGGCCGGGACATGCGGGCGCCTCGATCCGGCGTCTCGATGGCGCGGAGAAGCTGGCCGGGACCGAGGCCTTCGGCGACGACGTGGCCCCACCGGACACGCTGGAAATCCTTGTCATCCGCTCGCCCTTCCCCCGGGCCGCATTCCACTTCGGCGACCTTGAGGCTTGGCGCGCGGGGCAAATGGGCATCGAGGCGGTGCTGACGGCGGCCGACGTGCCGGGCCGCAATGTTTTTGGCGTCATTCCGCCCTTCGCCGACCAGCCGGCCTTTGCCGAAGGCATCGCGCGCTTTCGCGGCGAAGCGGTGGCGGCGGTTGTCGGTACGCCCACCACGATCCGCGCCTTTGACCCGGCCTGCTTCCCGGTCACCTGGCAGGAGCTTGAGGCGGCGGAAACGCCGGCCGCAGCCGAAGCAACGGGCGCGCCGCTTTTGCATGAGGCGCGCGCGCGCAACCTGATGTGCAAGGGCCTCGTCGTCAGTGGCGATGCCGAGGCGGCCCTCGCCATGGCCGATGTGACGGTCGAGGGACGCTTTACCAGCGGCTTCGTCGAACATGCCTATATCGAGCCGGAAGCGGGTTTCGCGCAGGTTGTCGATGGCCGGGTGGAAATCCATGCCTGCACCCAGGCTCCGGTGATGGACCTCGAGTCGATGGAAATCCTCCTGGGAATGGACCGCTCGGCCATCCGCATCGTGCCCACGGCGGTGGGCGGCGGATTCGGCTCGAAACTCGACATCTCGCTCCAGCCCTATCTGGCGCTGGGGGCGATGAAGACCGGGCGGCCAGTGCGCATGGCCTACAGCCGGACGGAATCGATGCAATCGACCACCAAGCGCCACCCTTCCGACATCCGGCTTCGGCTGGGTGCCACGCGGGACGGGCGCATTTCGGGTTGCGATTTCCGGGGAACGTTCAATACCGGGGCCTATGCCTCTTGGGGGCCGACAGTCGCCAACCGGGTGCCGGTCCATGCCTCGGGCCCCTATCGGATCGCCGATTACCGGGCCGAAGCGCGGGCGATCCATACCAACTGCCCGCCGGCAGGCGCTTTTCGCGGCTTCGGCGTTCCGCAGGCGGCGATCGCACTGGAATCGCTTCTGGACGACCTGGCCGAAAAGGTGGGAATCGACCCGCTTGACCTTCGGCTGAGGAACGCGCTCGGCAATGGCGTGCCCACCGTCTGCGGACAGGTCTTCACGCAGGGCGTCGGGATCAGGGCCTGTCTGGAAGCGCTGCGCCCGGCATGGGAGGCAGAGCGTGCGGCGGCCGAGGCGTTCAACCGTGCGGCGGCGGGTCAGCTTCGGCGCGGGGTCGGTCTGGCTTCGGGATGGTATGGCTGTGGCAATACCTCGCTGCCGAACCCCTCGACGATCAAGGCCGGCATCCGGGCCGATGGCAGCATCGTCCTGCATCAGGGCGCAATGGACATCGGCCAGGGCGCGAACACGGTGATCACGCAGCTCTTCGCCACGGCGCTTGGGGTTCCGGTCGCGCAGGTCGGCCTGATCGGCGCTGACACGGATGTGACGCCCGATGCCGGCAAGACATCGGCCTCGCGGCAGACCTTCGTCTCAGGGAACGCCGCGCGGCTGTGCGGCGCGGCGCTGCGGGCAAAGGTGCTGCGCGCGGTCAACGCCTCGGATCAGGCGGCGTTGTCGGTCGAGGCGGGGGCGATCATCGTGGATGACGGTGCAAGCCGCCACCGCATCTCGCTGGGCCAGCTTGCCGCCGATGGCGACGGCTATGTCTTTGCGTCGAGCGGACACTACGACCCGCCGACGAAGCCGCTGGACGAAAACGGCCAGGGCGACCCCTATGCCCAGTTCGGCTATGCCGCGCAATTGGCGGTGGCCGAAGTGGACACGAGCCTGGGCACAGTGCGGCTGCTGCGCATCGTGGCGGCGCACGATGTGGGCCTCGCGGTCAATCCGCTGCTGGTCGAGGGCCAGATCCAGGGCGGCGTCGCGCAGGGCATCGGCATGGCCCTGATGGAGGAATACATCCCGGGCCGCACCGAGAACCTGCACGACTACCTGATCCCCACGGTCGGGGATGTCCCGCCGATCGAGCCGATCATCATCGAGGAACCCGATGCCCACGGCCCCTATGGCGCCAAGGGTCTCGGCGAACACGTTCTGATCCCGACGACGCCCGCGATCCTCAACGCGATCCGCAATGCCTGCGGCGTGCGGATGACCAGCGTTCCCGTGACCCCTGCGAAACTCGCCGCTGCCCTGGCTGGAGCCTGACATGACCGACAAAGCCGACCGCACCGCCGACAAGATCCGCTGCGACGCCTGCCCGGTGCTGTGCTACATCGCGGAGGGCCGCGCGGGCGCCTGCGACCGCTATGCCAACCACGGCGGCACGCTTGTCCGGCTGGATCCCCTGACCATCATCGAAGGGGCCGCCAGCCGCGGGATCAAGGCGGTGCCTTTCCTCAAGGGCAGCGAGGGCACGGACTGGGACGGCGACCTGCTGCAGGGCGGCCGGCCCTTCATCACCGCGGTCGGCGCGGGAACCACCTACCCCGACTACAAGCCCGCCCCGTTCATCGTCAGCCAGAGCGTCGAGGGGGTCGACATGGTCACGGTCGTGACCGAGGGCATCTTCAGCTATTGTGGCGTCAAGGTGAAGATCGACACCGATCGTTTCATCGGCCACGAGCGCGCCGTGGTGCGGGTCGACGGCGAACCGATCGGCCATGTGATGACCTCGGAATACGGATCCAAGATGCTGTCACTCGGCGGGGTCGAACATCTTACCGGCGGCGGCAAGAAAGAGGGCCGCGTCACCTGCGATGCGCTTCTGAAGCTGTGCAACCGCGAACCGGTGGAAATGATCGTCGACGAGGGCGCCACGGTGGTGGTGCAGGCCGGACGGGCGCCGGTGATCAACGGCGTCGAGGAAAAACTGATGCGCGTGGGCTGCGGTTCGGCCACCATCGGCATGTTCGCCAAGCAATGGGCGCAGCACGTCGACGAGGTGGTGGTGGTTGACGACCACATCACCGGCGTTCTGTCCGAACACCAGTCGGGCAAGCTTCTGGGCGTGCCGCCAAGCGGCATCCGGGTAAAGGGGCGACGTTCGACTCCGGGACGCTATTTCCAGGTGGCCGAGCCCGGCATCGGCTGGGGTGGCACCAACATCGAGGACCCGCTGGCGATCCTGAGAGACCCCGATCCCGAGATCGCATGGGAAGGGCTGCGGCTCCTGATGGTGTCGACGACCGGCGAGCAATCCGCCTATTACGAGCTTGACGAGAACCTCCGCCCGGTGGCGAAGCCGCTACCCGCCGACCTGCGCGCCTCGGTCGATCTGATCGCCGAAAACTGCGAACCCTCGCTGTGTTCGGTGTTGTTCATGGCCGGGGCCGGCGGGTCGCTCCGGGCGGGCGTGACGACGAACCCGGTGAAGCTGACCCACTCGGTGAAGGATGCGCTTACCTATGTCTCCTGCGGGGGTGCAGGCGCCTATGTCTGGCCCGGCGGCGGCATCACGGTGATGGTGGACGTGACCGAGATGCCAAGCAATTCCTTCGGCTATGTGCCGACGCCCGCGCTTGTGGCACCGATCGAGTTCACCATGCGGCTTTCGGACTACGTCGCGCTGGGCGGCCATGCCGGGCAGGTGCGCCCGATCGCGGACGTCGTGACCGAAAAGGTGCGCCGCGTCGGCCTGAGTGACCCGCAGAGCGATCCTTTGGCGCGGCACCACTTCCGCTGGCCGAGGGACAGCCAGGCATGACGGCGGCGGGGGCGGTCGCGGCACTTCTGGACGGGGGGCACCGGCTGCACCTGCAGCACGGTCCAATCGACCTGATCATCGGCGCCGATGCGCGGGTGCCGGGCGGCCGCAACCGCGCCTTTGCCGCTGCCGCGGCAAGGTTCGACGGGCTGCTCGAGGAACTCGTCGCCGAGTTGCCGGCCCTGCGCGCCCGGGTGACGGCCGGCCTGCCGGCGCCGCAGGGATCGGTCGCACGCCGGATGCATGCCGCCGTGCGCCCCCATGCCGATGTCTTCATCACCTGTATGGCCGCGGTCGCCGGCGCCGTCGCCGACGAGGTCCTTGCGGCGATGACCGCCGCCGTGCCCCTTGCCCGCGCCTATGTGAACAACGGCGGTGACATCGCCATCCATCTTGGCGAAGGGGCCAGCTTCGCCAGCGCCATGGCCGGGCTTGACGGCCGCGACCTTGGCCGCATCGCCATTTCTGCCGGCGAAGGGATTGGCGGAATCGCCACCAGTGGCGCGGGCGGGCGGAGCTTTTCGCTAGGCATCGCCGACAGCGTCACCGTTCTGGCGCGGTCTGCAGCCGAAGCCGACGCGGCGGCGACGATGATCGCCAATGCCGTCGATATCCCGGGGCATCCCGGCATCCGCCGCCAGAGGGCCCGCGACCTGCAACCCGACAGCGACCTCGGCGTCCGGCTGGTGGTCACGGGTGTGCCGGTTCTGGCCACGGCCGAGATCGCGCAGGCCCTGGACGCGGGCGCAGCGCGCGCTGCAGCGTTGCTGGCCCGAGGGCGGATCGCCGCCGCCGCGCTGTTCCTGCAAGGGGGGCAGCGACTGGTCGGCGACCGTTACGATCGTGAGGTCCGCATGGAAGAGGTAACGCATGCCGAAAGTTGAGCTGCGCAAGCAACTGCTTGTTCTTGAAGAAATATATCACGAAGGCGGCCCGCCGCCGGCCGAACCGCACCGCCGCGGCGCGGCGCTTGCCGTGATCCGCAACCCATTCGCCGGCCGCTACGAGCCCGAGATTCAGGGCTTCATGGACGACCTTCGCCCCCTTGGCCTGGCGATGGCGACCCGGCTCGCGGCGGCGCTGGGCGGCGCGGACAGGATCGAAGGCTACGGCAAGGCCTCGCTGGTGGGCGCGGCGGGCGAACTGGAGCACGGCGCGTTGTGGCACGCCCCCGGCGGCTATGCGATGCGCGAGGTGCTGAACGGCGCCAAGGCCATTGTACCCTCGGCCAAGAAGGTGGGCGGCGTGGGCGCGCGCATCGACGTGCCGATCACACATGTCAATGCCTCCTATGTGCGCAGCCATTTCGATTCGATGGAGGTCGGGCTGAACGACGCGCCACGCGCCGACGAGATGGTGTTGATCCTGGCGATGACCACCGGGCCGCGCGTTCACTCACGCTCGGGCGGGCTGGAAGCCTGGCAGATCAAGGGAGAGGACGGTCTGAGATGAAAGCAAGGATTCGCAAGCTGGGGGTATGGATCGAGGAGACCCATGAGGAAGCCGGCCAGCAGATCAGCCCGCCTACCCGCAAGGCCGTGGCGGCGGCGGTGATCGAGAACCCGTTCGCCGGGCGCTATGTCGAGGATCTGTCCGACCTGATGGACATCGGCGAGGAACTCGGCGCGCTGCTGGGCGAGAAATGCGTGGCGGCCCTGGGCATCCGCGCCGATCAGGCGCAAAGCTATGGCAAGGCGGCGCTGGTGGGGGAAAACGGCGAGCTGGAGCACGCCGCCGCCATCCTGCACCCCAAGCTGGGCGCCCCCCTGCGCAAGGCGGTGGAAAAGGGCGCAGCTCTTGTCCCCTCGTCAAAGAAGCGGGGTGGCATGGGGCAGGATCTGGACATTCCCCTTGGCCACAAGGACGCGGCCTTCGTGCGGTCGCATTTCGACGGCGTCGAGATCCGATTCAACGACGCACCGCGCGCAAACGAGATCGTCGTCGCCGTGGCCGTGACCGACAGCGGCCGCCCGCTGCCTCGGGTGGGCGGGCTGAAGGCCGACGAGATCGTCGGCACGGACGGCCTGCGCTAGCACCGGCCAAAGCCTGGGCCAAAACCTGGACCCATCCGCCTCGTCCGTGTTGCGGGCGGGACGTGTTGCGCTGATCCTGGAGCTTGGGTTCTCCACTGCATGTGCCTGAATTTCATGCGCTATTCTTTGATGTTGACAGGGGGCTCCGCGCGTCATTATTGTTAGTATACAAATGAATGGTATCGCCATGACCTATGTTGTCACCGAAGCCTGCATCGCCTGCAAATACACCGATTGCGTGGACGTCTGTCCCGTGGATTGCTTCTATGCGGGCGAGAACATGCTGGTGATCCACCCTGATGAATGCATCGATTGCGGTGTATGCGAACCGGAATGCCCGGTGGATGCCATCTGTCCGGACACCGCACCGCGGATCGAGCCCTGGCTGGCAATCAACGCCGAGCTGGCGGCAATCTGGCCCAACATCCGCGAAAGGATCGCACCGCTGCCCGACCACGATATCTGGGCGCAGCGGTCCGACAAGCTGGCGGCGCTGTCACGCAACCCCGCCACCCCGCCGTGAAGATCATCAGCCCGGAGAACAGGATGCACGACAACGCCACCCTTCCCCACGCCGGCACCTGCGAAGTCCATATCCCGGCCGGCGTCTACGCCGAGACAGTGACCGAGGTTCGGCACTATACCGACCGGCTGTTCCGGTTCCGCATCACCCGGCCTGCCCCGTTCCGCTTCCGCTCGGGCGAGTTTGTGATGATCGGCCTGCCGAATTCCGAACGCCCCGTCTACCGCGCCTATTCGATCGCCAGCCCCTCCTGGGACGAGGAGATCGAGTTCTTCTCGATCAAGGTCCCGGACGGCCCGCTGACCGAGCACCTTCAGAAGATACGGGTGGGCGACACGGTGTTGATGCGCAAGAAACCGACCGGGACGCTGGTGAACGATGCGCTGCTTCCCGGCCGGCGCGTCTACATGTTCTCGACCGGCACCGGGATCGCCCCCTTTGCCTCACTGGTCCGTGATCCCGAAACCTACGAGAAGTTCGATGAGGTCATCCTGACCCACACCTGCCGCGAGGTCGCGGAACTGGCCTATGGGGTGGAACTGGTGCGCAACCTGCTGGACGATCCGCTGGTGGGCGAGATGGCGCGCGGTCGGCTCAGGCATTATCCGACGGTGACGCGCGAGCCCTATCCGGTCACGGGGCGGATCACCGACCTCATGGCAAGCGGCAAGCTGTTCGCCGATCTTGGCGTGCCGCCGATAAGGCCGGAGGAAGACCGCGGCATGATCTGCGGCTCGATGGCGATGCTGTGCGACACCAAGGAAGCGCTGGAGGGCTATGGCCTGGTCGAAGGGTCGAACGCGCAGCCCGGCAGTTTCGTGGTGGAACGCGCCTTCGTCGACTGACGGGCGGCCGGATCATGGCACCTCTCGATCAGCCGGATCGGCGCCATCCTTCCAAGGCGCAACCGGTTCCCGAACCGTCGCCCACCACGAGACCGGGCATGGCTGCAACAGCAGCACCGGCCCGGTGCCAGCCTGCATCGCGGCACGAGGAGGGGCATAGCCCGGCAAGTCTTCCGGCGCATGACCGACCTTCCCGACGATCCGCGTTGCCGGCCGCCCGGCAAGGGCATGACCGCCTGGCAACCCGTTCTGCGCCAAGCCGCGCAGCGGAGTTCGTCTTCCTGCTGATCGACAACTTTTCGCATCTGGCGTTCTCCTGCGCGATCGAACCGCTGCGGATCGCCAACCGGGTCTCGGGACGGTCGCTCTTCCGCTGGTCGCTGGCCAGCGCCGACGGGGTTTCGGCGGTCTGCTCGAACCGCTCGGTCACGCTGGTGGACAGGGGTCTGGTACCGCTTCGGCATGTCGATCGCCTTCTGGTGATCTCGGGCGACGACGTGCAAAGCAGGGCGACGCCCGGCATCCTGACCTACCTGCGCCGCGAACGCGCCGCCGGCACGCCGATCGGGGCGATCTGTTCGGGCGCGTATCTGCTGGCCAGTGCCGGATTCCTCTCCGGCCAGGCGGCCGCGATCCACTGGGAATACCATGACCTTCTCGCCGAACTGTTCCCCGAAGTGCGCTTGGTGCGTGGGGTCTTCGTGGCCGACCAGAAATTCATCACCGCCGCCGGAGGGACCGCGGCGGCGGACATGATGTTGCACCTGATCGCCGCCGAGCATGGCACCGACCTTGCCACTGCCGTGGCCGACCAGATGGTTTACAACGCCGTCCGCGAAGCCACGGCAGAACAGCGGGTTTCGCTGCAAGCGCGCCATGGCACCCGCAACGAATACCTGATGCGCGCCGTGGAGCTTGTGCAGGAAAACCTGGAGGATCCCCTGTCGCCCGGCCAGATTGCCGATACCCTGGGGATCTGCATCCGTCAGGTCGAACGCCTGTTCCAGCGCCATCTCGGCACCTCGCCCAAGCGCTTCATCATGGAGGCGCGCCTGACCCGGGCGAGGAACCTGCTGGTGCAGACCGATCTGTCGATTACCGAGGTAGCCGTCGCCTGCGGCTTCAGGACGCCCTCGACCTTCTCCAGGGTCTACCGCGCACACTTCATGGTTTCGCCCGCTGCCCAACGCACGACCTTGCGTTAGCCGTGGCGCCGAAGAATGACCTGCGGCCACCGGCTTGCGGGTGGGATGCTAGGCCGCGCTGGAGACGGATCACAGGAACAGATGGCTTTCGCCCGGATTCCAGCTGACGTGACAGGTCGCATCGGGTGAAATTCCGGCGATCGTCTCGGCGCCGGCACGCATCCACAACTCCTGCCCCCAGACGGTGCGGAATTGCAGCGTGGAGCTGTCGCCCAGGAAGGTCACGTCGAGGACGCGGACGCAAAGCCCCTGGCCCTTGCCGGCAAGACGCAGCGACTGAGTGCGCACCATCACCTGCGCCGCCGTGGACCCGCCTCCGGCCACGGCCGCCGACCGATGCACCGGCAGGTCGGCCATAGCCGTGCCATCGGGAAAGACCACCCGGCCCCGATCACCCGAAACCTTCGCCTCGGCCGTGTCAAGGAAGTTGGAATCGCCGATGAAGCTGGCAACGAAGCGGGTGGCGGGGTTGTGATAGAGGTCACGCCCGCTGCCAACCTGTTCGATCCGGCCGCGGTTGAACACGGCGATCCGGTCAGACAGGCGCAGCGCCTCTTCCTGGTCGTGGGTGACATAGAGGATGGTCACGCCGGTTTCTCGGTGGATGCGGCGGATCTCGATCTGGATTTCCTCGCGCAGCTTCTTGTCGAGCGCCGAGAGCGGTTCGTCCATCAGCAAAACCGGCGGATCGTACGCAAGCGCGCGGGCGAGTGCCACACGCTGCTGCTGGCCGCCGGACAGGTTGTTCGGCATCCGATCATCGAAACCGTCAAGCTGCACCAGCGCCAGCATCGTGTCGACTCGTGCGGCGATATCGCGCTCGGCCTGTCCGCGTACCCTGAGCGGGAAGGCGATGTTCTCGCGCACGTTCAGATGCGGGAACAGCGTGTAGCGCTGGAACACCATGCCGATGTTGCGCTTGTGCGAGGGCGTCGCCAGGATCGAGCCGCCGCGCAGCAGGATGTCGCCCGAGGTCGGTTCGTTGAAGCCCGCCAGTGCATAGAGCGTGGTCGACTTGCCCGATCCCGACGGGCCGAGAAAGGTGAGGAATTCGCCCTCCGGGATCTCCAGCGAGACATTGTCGACGGCCACAACGTTCCCATAGGTCTGGCGAAGGCTGCGGATGGAAAGGAAGGCCGGGGTCATTTCGAAATCCCTCTCCTCAGAAGTGCCGCCGCCGCCATCACCAGCAAGGTGAAGGCCACAAGAATGGTGGAGGCCGCCGCGATCACCGGCGTCAGATCCTGCCTCAGCGCACCCCAGATGCGCACCGGCAGGGTCTGCAGGTTGGGGCTGGCCATGAAGATTGCCACCACCACCTCGTCCCAGGAAATCAGGAACGAGAAGATGCCGGCGGAGAAAAGGCCGATGCGGATGGCCGGCACGGTGACCTTGAGCTTCGCCTTCAGCGGCGAGGCACCGCACAGAACCGCGGCATCCTCGATCGACTTGTCAAAGCCGTCCAGCGAGTTGACGATCGGGATCACCGCGAAGGGAAACGCCAGAACCGTGTGTGCAAGCACGAAGCCCAGAAGTGTGCCGTTCAGGCCGACGCGCAGGAACAGGGCATAGATCGCCACCGCGAAGACGATGACAGGCAGAACCATCGGCGTCAGGAACAGCGCCTTGAGGAAGTTGCGGCCGGGGAAGCGACCACGCACCAGCGCGAAGCTGGCCATCAGGCCCAGAAGCACCGCCAGCGCCGCCGACAGCAGGCCTACCTTCGCGCTCGTCAGCGCCGCATCGAGCCAGCGCGGATCGGCGGCCAGTTCACGATACCATCTGAGCGTCCAGGCGGGCGGCGGAAAGACCAGCCACTGGGACGACCCGAAGGACAGCGCCGCGATGAACACGATCGGAACCAGAAGGAACAGGCAGACAAAGATCGTGATCGCCCAGAGCGCCAGGCCAAGTCCGCCGAGACGATGATAAGTCAGCAGCATCTCAACGCATCCCGCCGAAAAAGCGGATCTGCACCGCGTATAGCGCCAGCGTCACGGTCAGCAGCACGAAGGCGGCAGCCGATCCCAGCCCCCAGTTCAGCAGTGACTGCACAAGTTGCGCGATCATTTCGGCCAGCATCATGTGCGAAGCACTGCCCAGAAGCGCGGGCGTCACGAAATAGCCAATCGACATGACGAAGACCATCAGCGCGCCCGCCGCCGCGCCGGACGCCGACAAGGGCAGAAGTACCCGACGGAACGCCTGCCAGCGCCCAGCGCCGCACAGCGCCGCGGCCTGCAATATGGTCGGGTCAAGCGCCCGGATGCTGGCATAAAGCGGCAGGATGATGAAGGGCAGCATGATGTAGGTCATCCCGATGGTGACGCCGGTCAGGTTCTTGACCAGTGGCAGCGGCTCGCTGATCAGCCCGAGTTTCATCAGCGTTGTGTTGATGACGCCCGTACGCTGCAGGAGCACCATCCAGGCATAGGTACGCGCCAGAAGGTTGGTCCACATCGAGACGAGGATGACGGCCAGAACCAGACTGGCCCACCGCTGCGGCATGATCGCCAGAAGCCATGCCACCGGATAGCCGAGCACAAGCGAAACGGCGGTGACCACGGAGGCGACAAGAAAGGTGTTGTACAGGACCCGCGCATAGGTCGATGTTGCGAAAAGTTCGGCGTAGTTCTGCAGGCCCAACTGCGGTTCCAGAATCGAGCGGAGAAGCAGGCTCACAACCGGAATCACGAAGAACAGCGCGAGGAGCACAAGGGCCGGGACAGCCGGGCCGAGGCCTCGCCAGTGTCGCCCCGGAAACGAAGCGTTCATGGCCATGCGAGTCACCGTGACATGTCTTGGTTGGCGGAAGGAGCCGGCGGACCTGCGAGGTCCGCCGGCGGTATGAAGGCTTACTTCGCCTGCCAGTCGTACCAGCGCTTCGCGATCTCGTCGCGGTGTTCCGCCCAATAGGCCATGTCGAGGTTGATCTGCGACTCGACATGCGCGTCCGGCAGTTCGGCCACGACGGCCGGGTCCATCTCGGCCTTAGAGTTCACGTTGACAGGCGCGTAACCCGTGGCCGTCGCCAGCTTCGCCTGACCGCTCGCACTGGTAGCCTCGGCCAGGAACTTCATCGCCGCATCCTTGTTCTTGGCGCCTTTCGGCACCACAAGCACGTCGGCGGCGGTCAGGTTCTGGTTCCAGGAAATGCCGACGTTGCCGCCCTCCTGCTGGATCGCGAAGATGCGGCCGTTCCAGAAGCTGCCGATCGGCGCCTCGCCGGAGGCGAGGAGCTGCTGCGATTCGGCGCCGCCTCCCCACCAGATGATCTCCGGCTTGATTGTGTCGAGCTTGGCGAAGGCGCGATCGAGGTCGAGCGGGTAGAGCGCGTCGGGTGCCACGCCATCGGCCAGAAGCGCGGCCTCAAGCACGCCGGGCGCCGACCACTTGTAGAAACTGCGCTTGCCGGGAAACTTCGCGGTGTCGAAAACGTCGGCCCAGCTTGCGGGCTCGCCCGTGAGCGCATCCTTGTTGAAGCCGATCACGAACGAGTAATAGAAGCTTCCCACTGCATGATCGATCACAAAACGCGGGTCGATGGCCGCGCGGTCCACGACACCGAAGTCGATCGGTTCCAAGAGCCCCATCTTCGCCGCCGCGATGGCGAAATCGTATTCGACATCGACGACGTCCCAATCGACATTGCCGCTTTCCACCATCGCCTTGAGCTTGCCGTAGTCGGTGGGCCCGTCCTGTAGCACGGCGATGCCGGTCTTTTCGGTGAAGGGCGTCGCCCAGGACGCAGCCTGCGCGTCCTGGGTCGTGCCGCCCCAGCTTGTGAACACCATGTCCTCTGCCGAGGCCGCCATGGCCATGCAGGCGGCAAGGACTGTTGCCGTTGCGAGCGTCTTGAACATTGTATTTCCTCCCGTGTGGTTTCGGTCGATCATCGGTATTTCCCAGTTTCGCAGGACACTTGCCTCTGCCCCTTTTCCGCTCCCCCGCAATGCCCTATTCATTAGTATACGAACGATATATCTTTCTGACCGCCTGTCAACCTGCCCGGCCCGCCGCACGGATATGTCGCGCCATGTCGGGATCAAAGAACGCGTGCGCAGCCCGTCTCAGCGTCGGGCCAAGAGTTCCGGCAGCCGCTGAGCCGGGGGCGTGTTGCGGCTGCGTTCGCTACGCACGACACCGTCGATGATGGTCATGCCGACACCCGGCAGGTTACCCAATTGCACAGACTCAAGGATGTTTCTGCCCGGTGCGTGCTGGGCCTGGTCCATCAGCACGAAATCGGCGGCAAAACCGGGTTCCAGAAGCCCGGTGTCCAGCTTGCGCTGCCGCGCCGTGTTGCCAGTGGCAAAGCAGAAGGCCACCTCGGCCGGCACGTTCCCGAGGCTCGACAGCATGGCGACCATGCGCAGGATGCCCAGCGGTTGCACCCCCGATCCCGCCGGTCCGTCGGTGCCCAGGATCACCTGGTCGAGCTTGTTCAGTTCGCGGGCGGTATTGATCGTCAGAAGTGCCGCGCGTTCGTTGCCGTTGTGAACGATCTCAAGCCCCTTCGTGCAGTTTTCGCACAGGCAGACAATCTGGTCGTCCGGCAAGGCCGAATGGCCGCCGTTTATATGGCCCACCACGTCGGCGCCGGTTTCCAGCACCATGTCGGCGTCGATCAGTCCCGAGCCGGGAATCGACGGCCCGCCAGTGTGGATCGTGCTCTGGATGCCGTATTTTCGGGCCCAGTCCACCATCTGCCGGGCGGTCTTGCCGTCCTTGACCGAACCGAGCCCGACCTCGCCCAAGAGGCGCACGCCTGCGGCGGCCAGTTCGCGGAAATCCTCTTCGACCATGCCGTGCTCGATCACCGGCGCGCCGCCGTGGACCTTGACCCCCGAGGGGCGGAAATTCTCGTACCAGCGCTGCGCTGCGATCGCCATAGCCTTCAGCCCGACGATGTCCTTGGGTCGGCCCGGCATGTGGACCTCGCCGGCCGAGATCATGGTGGTGACACCGCCGTGCAGGGAACTGTCGATCCAGTTCAGTTGCTGCTGGCGCGGCGTATAGTCGCCGACAACCGGGTGGACGTGGCTGTCGATCAGGCCGGGCACAAGCGTCGCGCCCTTCGCGTCGACCGTCGTGGTCGCGCCCTCCGTGTCCAGATCCTGTTCCCGCCCGAATGCCGCGATCCGGCCGCCGACGGCCACGACGCAGTCGCCGTCAGCGATCGGTGACTCGATCTTGCCAGTCAGCAACAGGCCGATATTTCGAACAACGAGCGTGTCGGGCGCGGGAGATACAGACATCTGCATGATACCTTTCTTGCGGCTCATTTCATTTGTATGCTAATGGAAACTCCTGCAAACGCAAGCGACGGCTTCGGTGGCGCCTGCAAAAAAGCCGGATGGCTGCGGGGCCTGGGTGCCGCCGGGAAAAGAGTTGCGAAAGGCCAAGAGCGATGACGAAACCTGACGACCGCACCGCGGCGGCGAATGACACGACCGGAGATCCTTACGTCCTTGATGCACAGATCGGCTATCTGCTGCGCCTTGCCAACCAGCGGCATGCGCTGATCTTTCAGGAACATTCCATTCTCGACCTGACGCCCACCCAGTTCTCGGCGATGGTACGGCTGCTGGACGAGGGGGAATGCTCGCAGAACGAACTGGGGCGGCGCACGGCGATGGACGTGGCGACGATCAAGGGCGTCGTGGACCGGCTGCGCGGCAAGGGGCTCGTGACCCTGAACCCCGACCCCAAGGACAAGAGGCGGACGACCATTTCGGCAACCGTTGCCGACCCGGAACTGCGCGACAAGCTGCACGACATGGGCCGCCGCATTACCGAAAAGACGCTGGCCCCGCTGTCCCGAACCGAGCGCGGGACGCTGCTGCGTCTGTTGTCCAAGCTGGCCTGACCGGCCTCCGGTCAGGCCGCGCCAGACCCGCGCCCGGTCAGATGACCGACACGGCACCGCTGTAGGCGGCGACGATATGCTCGTCGGCGCGGGCGGTCAGCGCCGCGATTTCGCGCTCCTGTTCATCGCTCAGAAGCCCCTGCTCGGGTGCGGCGGCGATGGCAGAGAGCGCGGCCTCTCGGGCCTCGTCGAAGGCGGCGCGACGGCCGGATTTTTCATAGTCGTCTCGGCCCTGGCGCCGGAACACCCTGGGTGAAAGCTGGTCGCGGCAGGTGGCAATGGTGTGCGCGCTGTCAAGGAAATGCCCGCCTGCGCGGATCTGCATCAGCTCGTCCCAGTTCAGTGCGTCCTTGTCCAGGCTGGGCTTGCGGATGAAGCGTCGCATCATCGCCCCGACCTCGTTGTCAAGCACGGCCTGCACCGGGCTGAACACGGTGGCGCATTCCAGCTGCCCCACACCGCCCAGGATGTCGGCCCCCGCCAGCGCCACCGTCTGTGTCAGCATCGCGCGTTCGGCCATGGACTGATGGTCGACATCCGGCGTGTCGGACCCCGAGCCATAGGTGTGCGCCACCATCCCCCAGCCCCGTTTCATGAGCTGGATCGACATGTTCGCGGCCTGAAGCGATTCCACGCAGCTTTGCAACGCGCTGCCCGTGCGCATGTCCAGCGTGAACATCAGCGGCGTCGCAATGACCGGCGTTCCGGGCGAGAGGATGTGCGCCATTACCGTCATGCCGACGATCTCGGCCGCCGACATGATCGCCATCGACGGCACCGACAGGGGCGCGGTTCCGCCCGAGGACGGCAGGCTGCAGGCATGCAACGGGATGCCGTATTCCCCCGCCTTGATGATGACATGGGTGTCCATGTACTTGAATTCCAAGGGCGTGAACGAGCAGGTGATGCAACTGGTGATCGGGTTGGCGCGCAACTCCGCCTCGCCCCCGGCCGCAATGGCGGCGATGCGCATCAGGTAATCGACGTTTTCCCACTGGTAGGGCTGCATCCAGACATGCTTGGGCGTGCGCCCGATCAGGCGTCCGTAGCTGTGGATGTCGGATGTCACCTCGGGCACGCCGTGCACGAAGGGATGCGCGATGAAGCCCACCTCGTCCAGCGTGCTGGCAACGGCGGCGATCTCTGACACCGCCGTAAGATCCATCTTGCGATAGCTCGCGTCTCGCGGGTTCACATAGCCATGGGCGCCGGTGCCGGTGCGCATCACAAACCCGCGGTCGGCTCGCGGCAGGTCCATGTCGAAGCGCGGTTCCTTGCCGCCGAGGCGCACCGCTTTCGGCGTGGCGGCCATCGCCTCACGGATCAGTTCGCGCGGCATGCGGATGCGGTTCGCATCGGTGCCCGGCTTCGCCCCGGCGGCCAGGAACCTCTTGTGGGCTTCCGGATGCAGGATCGCCACGCCGTAGTCGGCCAGCACGTCCTCGACCCGGGCTTTCAGCCATTCGACCTCGTCTTCGCCGAGAAAACCGAAGGTGACGCGAGAAAAACCCGGCGGTTCCTGCCGGAAGGCGTTCGCAGGATGGCTCGCCCGAACCGTGCGGGCGCGTTTGGGGGTGTTCGTGCTGGCTTCCATGACTGTCTCCCTGTGGAAAGGATCGCCCATGGCACACACCGATTAGGCTGACTGCCTGCCGACTTCAGCTTGCAAGAACGCTAGCATACAAATGAATTCCGTCAATCGGAACTTTGCATCCCGGGGTCTCGTGCCGGAGAGTGGAGGATGGTACGGCAGGGCGTTGTTGCGCGTTGTTGCAGAACTCATGCCTGAGGCGTGACGTCCTCTTTCCCCGTCAGCGTCATGCCACGCGGACGATCTCGGCGGTGCCGAGGGCTGAGAAGCGGTTCATCAAGGCGACGCGGATCTGGATTTCGGCGGTCTGGCGGTCTGGGTCTCTCGCAGTTATGCGTTCTCCGAAGGCCTTCAGGCAGCGCATCTTGGCCTCGATCCGGCTCCGGGCGTGGTATCCGGTCCAGCGCTTCCAGAACGCCCTGCCATAGTGCCGGGTGGCACGCAGGGTTTCGTTTCGGG
>NZ_JAYRTX010000052.1:0-22477 GCF_041919395.1 Albidovulum sp. | reverse complement strand
GCGACGTGCGCGCGCGTATAGCGCTCGAGCACCTCGTCCGGCATCCGGAACTTCGCGGTGTCGGGATAGAGACCCGTCTTTTCCGTGTAGTAGCAATAGCTGCAGTCGATGTTGCAGAAGGGTCCCGCGGGCTTGGTCATGACGTTGAAGGGTTGGGTGGTGGCCAAGGCGGATTTCCCGATGCGAGGATGCGATTAGCGGTCCCGCGCCCGGGGGGCGGCAAGGCGACCAAATGCCGCTGGCACCCGTCGCGTCCTGACCAGTGCCTCCGGATTGGCGCTGGCCTTCGCGCCGGTTTTCCTCTATCTGGCCACAACTTCAGGAAATGGCGGACTTCATGGACCTTCGCAACATCGCGATCATCGCTCACGTGGACCACGGCAAGACCACGCTGGTCGACGAGCTTCTCAAGCAGTCCGGGGCCTTCCGGGAAAACCAGGCGGTGGCCGAACGGGCGATGGACTCCAACGACATCGAGCGCGAACGGGGTATCACCATCCTTGCCAAGGCGACCTCGGTTGAATGGAAGGGCACCCGCATCAACATCGTCGACACGCCCGGCCACGCCGATTTCGGCGGCGAGGTGGAGCGCATCCTGTCGATGGTGGACGGCGTCGTGCTGCTGGTCGATGCCGCCGAAGGGCCGATGCCGCAGACGAAGTTCGTCACCTCCAAGGCGCTGGCGCTTGGCTTGCGTCCGATCGTCGTCCTGAACAAGGTGGACAAGCCCGATGCCGAACCGGACCGGGCGCTGAACGAGGTCTTCGACCTCTTCGCCAACCTCGGCGCCGACGACGCGCAGCTCGACTTCCCGCATCTCTACGCCTCCGGCCGCTCCGGTTGGGCGGACGAGACGCTGGCGGGACCGAGGAAGGATCTCGCGGCGCTCTTCGATCTCGTGGTGCGCCATGTCCCCGCGCCGCGCCAGATCGCGGATGTGGAGAAGCCCTTCCGGATGCTGGCGACCACGCTTTCGGCCGACCCCTTCATCGGCCGCATCCTTACGGGGCGGATCGAATCCGGCCGCGTGCGCGTCGGCGACCAGGTGAAGGCGCTCTCCCGCGCGGGCGAGCGGATCGAGCAGTTCCGGGTGACGAAGATCCTCGCCTTCCGCGGCCTCGCCCAAACGGCGGTGGACGTGGCGGAGGCGGGCGACATCGTCACGCTGGCCGGCATGTCGAAGGCGACCGTCGCCGACACGCTCTGCGCGCCGGAGATCGACATCCCCCTGCCCGCCCAGCCGATCGACCCGCCGACGATCTCCGTCACCTTCGGCATCAACGACAGCCCCCTTGCGGGCCGCGACGGCACCAAGGTCCAGTCCCGCGTGATCCGCGAGCGCCTGATGAAGGAGGCCGAGTCGAACGTCGCCATAAAGGTCGCCGACACGCCGGGCGGCGAGGCATTCGTCGTCTCGGGGCGCGGCGAGCTGCAGATGGGTGTCCTCATCGAGAACATGCGCCGCGAGGGTTTCGAGCTTTCCATCTCCCGCCCCCGGGTGATCTTCCGCGAGGAGGGTGGCCAGCGGCTGGAGCCGATCGAGGAAGTCATCGTCGACGTGGACGACGAATACTCCGGCGTCGTCATCGACAAGATCACCGGCCAGCGGAAAGGCGAACTCGTCGAGATGAAACCGGCCGGCGTCGGCAAGACCCGCATCGTGGCGCATGTGCCCTCGCGCGGGCTCATCGGCTACCACGGCCAGTTCCTGACCGACACCCGCGGCACCGGCGTTCTCAACCGCATCTTCCACGGCTGGGCGCCGCACAAGGGCCCGATCGAGGGCCGCCGCGTCGGCGTCCTCATCTCGATGGAGAACGGGATCTCCGTCGCCTATGCGCTCTGGAACCTCGAGGAGCGCGGGCGTCTCTTCATCGGTGCGCAGGAACAGGTCTACGAGGGCATGATCATCGGCGAGCACAGCCGCGACAACGACCTCGAGGTGAACCCCCTGAAGGGCAAGAAGCTGACCAACATCCGGGCAAGCGGCACCGACGAGGCGGTACGGCTGACGCCGCCGGTCCGCATGAGCCTCGAGGAGGCCATCGCCTATGTCGAGGACGACGAACTCGTGGAGGTGACGCCGAAGATCGTGCGGATGCGGAAGCGGTTTCTGGACCCGCACGAGAGGAAGCGGCAGGCCAGGGCGGGGTAAGACCCTTCCCGACGGCGCCCGATGTGCTAGTGTTCCTGGCACATCAGCATGGGAGCGCTTCATGGGACCGTTCGGACTTCTGGCGATACTCGTGATCGGCGCGGTGGCGGGCTGGCTCGCCGGCCAGATCGTCAAGGGCTACGGCTTCGGCCTGGTCGGCAACATCGTCGTCGGCATCGTCGGCGCCTTCATCGCCGGCTTCATCCTGCCCCGGATCGGCTTCGGCATGGGAGGCGGGATGCTGGCCGCCATCGTCCACGCCACCGTCGGCGCGGTGATCTTCCTGTTCCTGCTGAGGCTGGTGAAGCAGGGGTAGGTGCGTTCGCCACCCGCGAGGTCGCGGACTGTCGCGGTCACGGCGAAGGGTCCGGATTCGTCCAGGCGCCCCGCTGGGGCGGGGCGCGCCAGCCTCGGACCCGACGCACTTGTCATGCGCTGGTATCGAGCACCTCGAACCCGTGCGTCACCTCGGCCGTCTTCGCCATCATCGCCGAGGCGGAGCAGTACTTCTCCGCCGAAAGCTGCACCGCTCGGCCGACCTTCTCGGCGCTGAGTCCCCGGCCCGTCACGGTGAACTGCATGTGGATCTTCGTGAAGACCTTGGGCTCCGTCTCTGCCCGTTCCGCCGTCACGTCGCAGGTGACGTCCTCCACCGGCTCGCGGCCCTTCTGGAGGATGTGGACGACGTCGTAGGCGGCGCAGCCGCCGGTGCCGATAAGGAGAAGTTCCATCGGGCTCGGCCCCGGTTTCGGACTGCCCTCGAAGGCATTGCCGAGGACGATCCGGTGGCCGGCCTCTACCTCGCCGGTGAAGCACCGCGCCTCGACCCATTTCACCCTTGCCTTCATCCCGCCCTCCTGCGATCCACCTGCCCTCTATGAAACGCCGGCGGGCGCGCCGCAACCGGCTTTCCGCGCCCTGCCCGCCCGGCGAACCGGCACGCAGGCACGCGGCCCCGCAGCCACGTGCAGACGGCGATCCGACGCGCCCGCGTCAGTGCAGCCGGAACTCGCCCACGACGTTGCGCCACTCGCCGGGGGCGATCAGCTTGCGGTGGGTGAAGCGCACCGAATGCAGCGGCCCCTCGATCTTTTCCTGCCAGAACTCGATGAAGCGGAAAAGCTCCGGATAGTCCGGGGCGAGGTCGTATTCCTGCCAGACGAAGCTGTTGAGGACATGCCGGAAATCCGGCATCCGGTAATAGAATTCGGCCGTCGTGAGCCCGTAGCCCTTCAGCATCAGCTCCGTCTCGGCCCCCGGCGTGTTCGCGCGCATGAGTGCCTCCGTCAGTGCCCTCCTGCCGACATGATACGCGAGTCGCGGTTAACGGGAATGAAAACAATGTGTTATCTTTGTGTTACCGGCGCTGCCCGAAAGCCGCCCGCGCGCCATTGCACCCAACGGATGGCATGGGGTATAGTCGCACCCAACAATATCTAGCGCCCGCAACGGGCCTCCGAACGAAGGGCGAAAAGCCGTGACCGACACGCCGGAAACCCCTGAAAACGCTGAGGAAAAGCCTCGGCGCGCGGCCTACGATGGTCCCACGGTCGACATCGCCGAGGAGATGAAGACGGCCTATCTCGACTACGCGATGAGCGTGATCGTGAGCCGCGCCATTCCCGACCTTCGCGACGGGCTGAAGCCGGTGCACCGGCGCATCCTTTACGCGATGCACGAGACCGGCAACACCCACGACAAGCCCTACCGCAAGTCGGCCCGGCCCGTCGGCGACGTGATGGGGAAATACCATCCCCACGGCGACGCCGCGATCTATGACGCGCTCGTCCGGATGGCGCAGGATTTCTCGATGTCCCTGCCGCTTCTCGACGGCCAGGGCAACTTCGGCTCGATGGACGGCGACAGCGCCGCGGCCATGCGCTACACCGAGGTCCGCATGGACAAGCCGGCCGCCGCCCTTCTCGCCGATATCGAGAAGGAGACGGTGGATTTCCAGGACAATTACGACGGCAAGGACAAGGAGCCGACGGTCCTGCCGGCACGCTTCCCCAACATGCTCGTCAACGGCGCAGGCGGCATCGCCGTCGGCATGGCGACGAACATCCCGCCGCACAACCTCGGCGAGGTGATCGACGGCACGCTGGCGCTGATCGCCGACCCGGACCTTTCGATCGAGGCGCTGATGGAGATCATCCCGGCGCCTGACTTCCCGACGGGGGGGCTGATCCTCGGCCGGTCAGGCGCCCGGAAGGCCTATCTCGAAGGCCGGGGCAGCGTCATCGTGCGGGCGAAGACGCGGGTGGAAGAACTGCGCAAGGACCGCTTCGCCATCGTGCTCGACGAGATTCCCTATCAGGTGAACAAGGCGACCATGATCGAGAAGATCGCCGAGATGGTCCGCGACAAGAAGATTGAAGGCGTCGCCCATGTGCAGGACGAAAGCGACCGCGTCGGCGTGCGCGTCGTCATCGAGCTCAAGCGCGACGCAACGGCAGAGGTGGTGCTGAACCAGCTCTGGCGGTTCACGCCGATGCAGACCACCTTCGGCTGCAACATGCTGGCGCTGAACGGCGGCCGGCCCGAGACACTCACCTTGCGCGATTTCCTCACGCATTTCATCAGCTTCCGCGAGGAGGTTGTGGCAAGGCGGACAGCTTTCGAACTCAGGAAGGCACGGGAACGCAGCCACATCCTCTGCGGTCTCGCCGTGGCCGTCTCGAACGTCGACGAGGTCGTGGCCACGATCCGCGCCTCGGCCGATCCGGCGGAGGCTCGCGAAAGGCTGATGACCCGGCGCTGGCCGGCGGCCGATATCGCCGACTACATCCGGCTGATCGACGATCCCACCCACAAGATGAACGAGGACGGCACCTACAACCTCAGCGAGACGCAGGCCCGCGCCATCCTCGACCTCAGGCTCCAGCGCCTGACGGCGATGGGGGTGAAGGAGGTCACCGACGAACTCCAGGATCTGGCCGCGAAAATCAAGGATTACCTCGACATTCTGGGTTCGCGCGAGCGGATCATGGCGATCATCTCGGACGAGCTGCGCGAGGTGAAGGAAGCCTTCGCCGTGCCGCGCCGGACAGAGATCGCCGACTGGGCCGGCGACATGGAGGACGAGGACCTGATCGAGCGCGAGGACATGGTCGTGACCATCACCTCGGGCGGTTACATCAAGCGTTCCGCCCTCGCCGAATTCCGCAGCCAGCGGCGCGGCGGCAAGGGCCTCGCCTCGATGCAGACGAAGGAGGATGACGTCGTCACCACGCTCTTCGTCGCCAATACCCATACGCAGCTTCTTTTCTTCACCACCGACGGGATGGTCTACAAGCTGAAGTGCTGGCGGCTGCCGCTTGCCGGGCGGACGGCGAAGGGCAAGGCAATCATCAACATCCTGCCGATCCCGCAGGGCGTCTCCATCGCCGCGATCATGCCCGTCGATGTCCCCGAGGAGGAATGGGAGGCGCTGCAGATCTTCTTCGCCACCTCCGAGGGCGACGTGCGCCGGAACGCGCTTTCGGATTTCACCAACGTCATGCGCAACGGCAAGATCGCGATGAAGCTGCCCGAAGGCGTCAGCCTCGTGAATGCCCGCATCTGCGACGAGAACGACGACGTGATGCTGGTCACCGCGCTCGGCCGCGCGATCCGCTTTCCGACGACCGAAGTGCGGGTCTTCAAGGGTCGCGATTCCACCGGCGTGCGCGGGGTGCGGCTGGCCGAGGGTGACAGCGTCGTCTCCATGTCCGTCATCCGCCATTTCGAGGCGACCCCGGAGGAGCGGGCCGCCTATCTCCGGCAGCGTCGCCTGATGGCCGGCGTGACCGAGGACGAAGCGGCCGACGAGGACGAGGAGGCCGTCGCCGAGGGACAGCTTTCGCCCGAACGCTATGCCGAGATGTCGGCGGCCGAGGACCTGATCCTGACCGTCACCGCGAAAGGCGCCGGCAAGATCTCGTCCAGCCACGACTATCCGGTGCGCGGGCGCGGCGGCCAGGGTGTCATGGCGATGGACAAGGCCATGCGCGGCGGATCGCTCGTCGCGTCCTTCCCGGTCGAGATGGACGACCAGATCATGCTGGCCACCTCCACCGGCCAGTCGATCCGCTGCCCGGTCGAGGGCATCAGCTTCCGCTCGCGATCGGCGGGCGGGGTGAAGGTCTTCGACACCGGCGCGGGCGAGGAAGTGGTTTCGGTCGCGCGGATCGCCGACCAGGAAGAGGACGAGGCGGGCGAATAGGCCGTAATGGTCCGGGGCGTGTCGCCCCCAGCGGTCCCGAATCATTCCTCGGGGGGAAGTTCCGACGCCGCCCCACAATCAGAAGTGGCATTTCCGGACTGAGGACAATGCGCCTTCCGAGCGTGCATTGGCTGGCCGCCGGGAAATGGATCGCCACAAAGTTGTGGCATGGTTAACGAACCCTGCCACATCGGTACCGAAGTGCCGCCGCATTGCGCCGACAGTATCGGCCCCACGGAGGCGACTGTTTCCGCTTTACGAGTGACCCGGGTTCTTGGTCTCAAGCTGCCAGAGAAGGGATCACATCATGCAGGCCGCGAAAGTCACGTCGCAGAATCTCGGACAGACCGGGCAGAACCTCGTCCGCATCGTCATCGCGTCCTATTTCCTCGCGGTCGCAGTCGGTCTCATTCCTGGCACGGACGCTTCTCCGCTGACGGCGACATTCCTGCCTGAACCCTACGCAGGCGCAGCCGGACAGACGGTGATCTTCGTCACCGCCTACCTCGTTCTGGTCGGTGTCTGGCTGCGGGTGGCGGCACTCCTGCTGGCCACGGTGCTCTTCTGGTCCAGCTATATCCACAACACCGCGGCCGGCGATCTGGAAGCCTTCTGGCGCGATCTCGCCCTGATCGGCGCGCTGATCCTGACCTATACGCAGACCCTGCCACGCGCAGCCACCCGCCGCGCCGCGCTGCGCTGGACGCCCCGGGCGCGCCGGCTGACGCCGGTGCAGGCCGTCGCCCCGCGCCGCATCGTGACCGTGGTCCGGCCGACGCGCACTGCCGAACGCCCGGTTCCGGCTCCCGCCGCGGTCGTGGAGCCCGCGCCCGCTGCGGCGCCGGTCCTGCGGCTCGCCTCGGTGCGGACCGCGGAACCGACGGTCGAGAACATCTTCCGCGACGATCCCAACCTCGCCATGGTCGGCTGAGGCGGCGCGATCGACCCTGATATGGTGACGGCGCGATCCCCGGAGGACCGCGCCGTTCTTGCTTTTGCCGCCGGCCTCCGCGTTCGATCCGGCGCTGCGGGCCGCGCGGGTCAGTCCATCCGGCGCAGATAGGTCCAGGTCGCCACGGTTGCGCCGCGGGCGACGGAGTAGACCTCGGCATCGCCGAGATACTCGAAGCCGTTGTTCGTCAGCACGCGCGCGGAGCCGGTGTTGTCCTGGAATACCTCGGCAAAGAGCGTGCGCGCGCGGTGCGGGTTCGCAGCGACGATGGCGGCGACCGCCTCGGAGGCATAGCCGGTGTTCCAGAAGGCGGGCGCGACCCAGTACTTGATCTCGCTCTGCTCGCGGTCCATGTGCGTCAGGCTGACGAGGCCGATCACCTCGACATGGCCCGAGGCGGAACCGTCCATGACCCAGACGTCCTCCGCCCGCTTCTCGGCGAGCGCGCGGGCCACATAGGCCTCGGTGGCGCCGGGCGGCAGCGGATGGGGGATGGTGCGGGTGCCCTCGGCCACACGCCGGTCTGCCGTGTACATCGCGATCAGCCCGGCGTCCGACCGCCTGAGCGGACGCAGCACGAAACGCTCAGCCGCTATCGTCGGCTGAACCACGATCTGTTCCTGAATCATCCCTTCCCTCCTCCGGAACGCATGGCGAGAAGTGCGGCCGCCCTACCGGCCGGGAACCCCTCGACACTCGCACGCGGATGCCCGGCCCCTCCCGGCCGATGCGGCACCCTCTTGCCACTTATACCCCAAATGGGGCGCGAGAGTGACGGCATCAACCGCAGCGCGGCCGCGCGGGCGGTCACGATGCCGCGAAACTTGTCTTCGATGCCCATTTCTGAGAACTCCTGCGCGCAAACGAGGAAGGGGACCGGCCCTTCGGCCGATCCCCTCCTACAATCCGATTGTAAAGGTTCGGCTTACTCGGCTGCCTCCGCCACGGGAAGGACGGAGATGAAGGTGCGGCCCTTCAGACCCTTCTTGAAGGTCACGCGGCCCTCGGCGGTGGCAAAGATCGTATGGTCACGCCCCATGCCGACGCCTTCGCCCGGCCACCATTCGGTGCCGCGCTGGCGCACGATGATCGCGCCCGGCTGTGCCGCCTGACCGCCATAGAGCTTCACGCCGAGACGACGGCCCGCGCTGTCGCGGCCGTTGCGGGAAGAACCGCCTGCTTTCTTGTGTGCCATGGGGTCTTACTCCTTCGCTTCGGCCGTTTCGGCCTTCTTGGCCGCAGCCTTCTTCGGGGCGGCCTTCTTCTCGGCCGGCGCGGCGGTGTTGTGGGCCGCGATGCGGGCGGCCTGAGTGCCGATGGCTTCCTTCACACCCGACTTCTCCGCGCCGGAGGCAAGGATGTCGGTCACGCGGACAAGCGTCAGCTTCTGCCGGTGGCCACGGGTGCGCTGCGAGGAGTGCTTGCGGCGACGCTTCCAGAAGGTGATGACCTTGTCGGCCTTGATCTCGTCGATGACCTCGGCCTGAACGGCCGCGCCCTTGACGAGCGGCGCGCCGAGCACGGGGGCGTCGCCGCCGACCATGAGAATCTCGTTGAACTGGACTTTGTCGCCCGGGGCAGCGGAAATCAGTTCCACGCGGAGCACGTCGCCCGCCTGAACCTTGTACTGCTTGCCGCCCGTCTTGAGGACCGCGAACATGGGTCTTTCCTTCGTGTTTCCCGCGCCCTGCGGCCCCGGTGCGAACCGGCGTTGAGGGGTCTCCCCCGCCTCGGACAGCGCGCCCCCGCTCGGGGACGATCGTTGAAATCATAATCCCGGCCGGGCCAGAGACCCGCCGGGACCCGGGGCTTATCGGGCAGGAGGGCGGGAAAGTCAAGACGTTCCCGACGCATCAGTCTGGCGGCGGCGCGCCCCCTTCCGCGGCACGCCGCGCAACGAATCCGGCGATCCGTTCGCCCCGGCCCTCCGCGCCCTCGGGAGGGCGGAAACCAGCGAGCAAACCTTGCCAGATCGCCGTCGCCCGTTCCGTCGCGGTCTTTCCGCCCGCCGCCTCCCAGGTGCCGAAGTTGGCAAGGTCGGCCACCAGCGGCGCGTAGAAGGCGCGGTCGAACCGCTCCATCGTGTGCGGGGTGGCGAAGAAATGCCCGCCCGGCTGGACATCGGCCAGCGCCTCCCATCCGAGGTCCGCCTCGGTCTGGCCGAGCGGCTGGCAGAGTTCGGCGATGATCTGCAATGCCTCGACGTCGTTGATGAACTTCTCGTAGCCGAAGGAGAGCCCGCCCTCGAGCCAGCCCGCCGCGTGGATCGTCAGCGTGGCGTTGGCCATGAGGCAGGCCCAGAGCCCCATGTGGTTCTCCCCCGCTGCCTGCATGTCCGCCACGTTCGCGGCAGAACCGGCCGCCGATCGCCAGGGCAAGCCGATGTGTCGGGCAAGCTGGCCAGTGCCGATCGCCATGCGGATATGGGTCGGCGTGCCGAAGGCCGGCGCGCCCGATTTCATGTCGACGTTCGAGGAAAAGCCGCCGTAGCTGACCGGAGCCCCGGACCGCGCGAGCTGCGCCAGCGTGATCCCCGCGAGGCATTCGGCGTGCTGGAGGACGAGCGCGCCCTCCACCGTCACCGGCGCCATGGCGCCGGCAAGGCAGAAGGGGGTGATGATCGACAACTGCCCGGCACGGGCGAAGTCGATGATGCCCTCGGCCATCGGCCTGTCGATCTGGCGCGGCGAATTGGTGTTGATGACCGTGGTGCACCAGGCGCCACCGGAAAACTCCTCGTCCGACAGCCCGTTGGCAAGGCGGACCATCTCGAAGCTGTCCCCGATCTGCCTGCGGCCGCGCGCATAGACGAAGAGCGGCTTGTCCGAAAGCGTCAGCTGCGCCCGCATCGTCGCATAGTGGCGAAAGGGCGTGGGCACGTCCTGCGGTTCCGACGAGGGGCCGAGCTTGTGGATGACGTCGAAGCTCTGCTGCAGCTTAAGCGTCTCCTCGTAGGTCTGAAGGCAACCCGGGCGGCGGCCCCGGACGCGGTCCTGCGTGTTCGGGCATCCCGCCCCCGGCGAGAAGATCAGCGCGCCCTCCTCGTAGACCAGTTCGCGCGCGGGGTTCGCGGCGCGGATGCGGATGGACCGCGGGGCGGCGGCAAGCGCGGCTGCGACGATCTCGCGCCCGATGCGGACAAGGCCGGTGCCCTCGTCGACGATCGCGCCGCCCCGGGCGTAAATCATGCGCGCCTCGGGCAGGAGGACGACGATGCCGAGCTCTTCGAGCACTCGCAGGGCGGTCTCGTGGATCGCCGCCACCGCGTCCTCCGAGAGCACCCGTTGCGGCGCGAACGGGTGGCGGAGGCGGCGATAGTTCGTGACCCGCGCGGGCGCGGCGGTGCGGCGCGCCTCGCGCCCCTGGCGGCGGTGTTCGGTCATGGCAGGCTCCCTTCGCAGCCAAGGCTCGGGCGCGGGCGGCGCGAAGTCTTGTCCGCCGGCGACAGCGCCGTGACGGTGCCGTCGGAACGCCCCTTCCGCCTGCCCCCGGAATAGCCTAGAGCGCTGACATGCCAGACCGAGCCCCCATGCACTGCCCGAGCACCCCCGACTGCGGCGCGGCTTCGCGGAGCCGCCCGTGACGGCGGCCGAGAACCTGCGCGGCGGGCTCGTCGTCACCTTCTCCATGGCGGCCTTCGCGGTGGAGGATGCGCTCGTCAAGGACCTTACCACCCGGCTGCCGCTGGGCGAGGTGATGCTGCTCCTCGGCCTCGGCGGCGCGGCAGTCTTCTTCGCGATCATCGGCGACACCGGGCGGCGCGGCGTCCTGCGCGGCTTCCGTTCCGGCACCGTGATGCTCCGCAATCTGGCGGAGTGCATCTCGGGGGCGACCTTCATCCCGGCGCTCGCGCTCGTCCCCATCTCCACCGTCGCCGCGGTCTTCCAGGCGACACCGCTCGCCATCACCGCCGCGGCGGCACTGTTTCTCGGCGAGACGGTCGGCTGGCGCCGCTGGACCGCCGTCACCCTGGGCTTCTTCGGAGTGCTGATGATCATCCGGCCGGGGCTTGAGGGCTTCGAGCCAGCCGCCGCGCTCGTGCTCGTCACGGTGATCTCGATCGCGTTCCGCGACATCATCACCCGCAAGGTCCCCGCCGACCTGCCCTCGGGCGCCGTCGCCTGCCATGGCTTCTTGGCCGTCGCGGTCATCGGGCTCGGTTTCCTCGCCGTCTCGGGCGGCGGCGCCCTGCCCTCGCTGCCCGATCTCGGCAGGATGGCGGCCGCGGTCGCGGCCGGCACGTCGGGCTACTATGCCATCGTCGCCGCGATGCGCATCGGCGATGCCTCCGCGCTCATGCCCTACCGCTATTCGCGGCTGATCTTCTCGATGGTGATCGGCATGGCCTTTTTCGCCGAGCACCCAGACGCGCCGACGCTGGCCGGTGCCGCGCTGATCCTCGGGGCCGCCTTCTACACCTACCAGCGCGAGCGGCGGCTTTCCCGGGGACGCGCGGCGGCGCCAGCCGAATAGTTCTTCCCCTCTGCGCCTCCTGCGCGTAAAGACCGGCGCGTCAGAGACTTTCCGCCGAGGGAGCGCCCCATGAGCACGATCATCGACATCCACGCCCGCGAGATTCTCGACAGCCGCGGCAACCCCACCGTCGAGGTGGACGTGACGCTGGAGGACGGCACCATGGGCCGCGCCGCCGTACCCTCGGGCGCATCGACGGGCGCACACGAGGCGGTGGAAAAGCGCGACGGCGACAAGAAGCGCTACCTTGGCAAGGGCGTGCTGGAGGCGGTGGCGGCCGTGAACGGCGAGATCGCCGAGAACGTCGTCGGCCTCGACGCCACGGACCAGGTGGAAATCGACCGGCTGATGATCGAGATCGACGGCACCGCGAACAAGGGGCGCCTGGGCGCAAACGCCATCCTCGGCGTCTCGCTCGCCGTCGCCAAGGCCGCGGCCGAGTTCTCCGCCCTGCCGCTCTACCGCTATGTCGGCGGCACCTCGGCGCGCGTTCTGCCGGTGCCGATGATGAACATCATCAACGGCGGCGAACACGCCGACAACCCGATCGACATCCAGGAATTCATGATCATGCCGGTGGGGGCCGCGAACCTTCGCGAGGCCGTGCGCATGGGGTCCGAGGTGTTCCACACGCTGAAGAAGGAACTCTCGGCCGCGGGTCTCGCAACCGGCGTCGGCGACGAGGGCGGCTTCGCGCCGAACCTCTCGTCCACCCGCGATGCCCTCGACTTCATCCTGAAGGCCATCGAGAAGGCCGGCTACAAGCCCGGCGACGACATGTTCCTCGCGCTCGACTGCGCCTCCACGGAATACTTCAAGGACGGAAAGTATGTCCTTTCCGGGGAAGGAAAAACCCTGAGCGCCGAAGAGAACGTGGCCTATCTCGCGGCGCTCGTCTCCGACTATCCGATCATCTCGATCGAGGACGGCTGCGCCGAGGACGACTGGGCGGGCTGGAAGCTTCTGACGGATGCGCTCGGGGCCCGGTGCCAACTGGTGGGCGACGACCTCTTCGTGACCAATCCGGCGCGGCTGGCGGAGGGCATCCGCAAGGGCGTGGCGAACTCCATGCTGGTGAAGGTCAACCAGATCGGCACGCTGACCGAGACGCTGCAAGCGGTCGAGATGGCGCACCGTGCCCGCTACAGCAACGTCATGTCGCATCGCTCGGGCGAGACCGAGGACGCGACAATCGCCGATCTCGCGGTCGCCACCAACTGCGGCCAGATCAAGACCGGATCGCTGGCACGGTCGGACCGGCTGGCGAAATACAACCAGCTCCTCCGCATCGAGGAGGCGCTTGGCGAGACGTCCGACTACGCCGGCCGCTCGATCCTGCGCGGCTGAGTTTCTCCGTCGCCCGGAATACCCCCGGAGGCAAACCCGCATCCGGCGGATTTTCTTTGACAGACGGGAATTTACAGGGCGACCTTGTATTCCTGCAAGGTATTGCCGCCATCGACGACGATGAGCTGGCCGGTGACATAGCTTGCCTCCTCGGCGGCGAGGAAGAGGACGGCATGGGCGACCTCGTCCGGCCGGCCGGGTCGACCTACTGGGGTGTGGCACCCGGCCGTGATCTCGGCCGCGCTTGAGGAATCGGTTTGGATCCAGCCGGGGCCGACGGCGTTCACCGTCACGCCCTTCGGCCCCACTTCCAGCGCGAGCGCGCGCGTGAGCCCCATCAGTCCCGCCTTGGCCGCCGCATAGGTGGCGCTGCCGGCGATCGCCACGACGGGACCGGTGACCGAGGACATCTGCACGATCCGGCCGTAGCCCCGGGCGCACATGCCGGGCACTAGGGCGCGGCTGAGGCGCATGGCGGAGGTGAGGTTGATCTCGATTCCGTAGGCCCAGGCGGCGTCGTCGATCTCGGCGAGATGACCGCCGGGAAGCGCGACGCCGGTCTGGACCATGCCGGCGTTGTTGACGAGGATCTCGACCGGACCAAGCGCCGCCTCGGTCTCTGCCGCCAGCCGGGTCACCTCCTCGGGCTGCCGCAGGTCCGCGGTCGTCGCGAAGACATCAGGCCCAAGCGAGCGCGCGCGGTCGTGTATCCGCGCGGTGGTCGCGGTGATCGCCACGCGCGCGCCCGCCGCTCTCAGCACCCGGGCCGTCGCGAAACCAATCCCGCCCGGCGCCCCTGCCCCGGTGACCAGCGCCACCCGTCCTGCCACCCCTGCCATTGCCGCCCTCCGCCGATCTTGCCGGAACACTAGGCCGATCGGCGGGAGGCTGGCAACGCGGCCGTGCCTCGCGCCCCCGCAGGCGCGACCCGTCGGGCGTGACCGCAGACCGCCGCGGTCGGAATGGGGCGGCCGGAATGGGGGGCGGCAGCCCCCGCACCCTTGGCCGCCTGAACCCGCGGCTGCGAAGCCGCCGGGCGCCGGCTGGATTGAGGCGTGATATGGCGCCAGTGCGCCGCCACGATTGTGCCCGACACAATCGCCCCCGTGGCGGTTGCGGCACGGCTGCGATAGGCAGGCCGCCGAGGAGCGAACCATGACCGATACGCCACACCACCCGGCCGAGACCGGCGACACGATTCCCGGCTTCGCCTTCGCGCTCGGGGCCTATCTGCTCTGGGGATTCCTGCCGCTCTACATGAAGGCGCTGGCACATGTGCCAGCGATCGAGGTGATCGCGCATCGCGTCCTCTGGTCGGTGCCGGTCGCCGGCGTGGTGCTGGTGGCCACGGGGCGGACCGCGGACCTCGCCCGCGCCTTCCGGACGCCCCGGACGCTGGTCATGGCGGCACTGACGGCTGCGCTGATCTCGGTCAACTGGGGCATCTACGTCTGGTCGATCGGCTCGGGCCACGCGCTTGACGCCGCGCTCGGCTACTACGTGAACCCGCTCTTTTCCGTCCTGGTGGGCTGGGCCGTCCTGCGCGAAAAGCTCGCGCCCGCGCAGTGGGTGGCGATCGCGCTTGCCTTCGCGGCGGTGGCAATCCTGACCTGGGAGGCGGGGCGCCTGCCGGTGGTGGCGCTGGGGCTCACCCTGACCTGGGGCGCCTACGCCTTCCTGAAGAAGTGGCTGCCGATCGGACCCAATCAGGGATTCATGCTCGATGTGCTTCTGCTCACCCCCTTCGCGCTCGGCTACACCCTTTGGCTGGCGCGGACCGGGCAGGGCCACTTCCTGCAGGGCGTGCCCTTCGACACCGGGATACTTCTGGGCTGCGGCCTCGTCACCGCCATACCGCTCATCCTCTATGCCAACGGCGCCAAGGGGCTCACGCTCTCCACGATCGCCATCATGCAGTACATCACGCCAACGATGATCCTCCTGACCGCCGTCTTCGTCTTCGGCGAGCCCTTCGGCGCGGCGCGGGCGGTGGCCTTCCCGCTGACCTGGGCGGCGCTCGCGCTCTACACGCTCAGCATGATCCGTCAGGCGAGACGGGCCGGAAGGTGACCTGCCTGCCTAGCCCCGGTTCGGCCGGCTGACCCTGCCTCCGCCCACGGCCGCCCCGACGCCTGTGGTTCCCGGGCACGAGGTTGGCAGGCCGCGCACGACCCGCACCGCCAGATGGGCGAAGGCCTGTGCCTCCAGCATGTCGCCGTCGAGACCCGCCGCCTCCACCGGCTGAACCGGGCAGTCGAGAAGTGCGGCGATCATCGCCATCAAGGTTGCGTTGTGCCGCCCGCCGCCGGTCACGAGAAGGCGCGCGACGGGCGCGGGGAAATGCTGGGCCCCCTGCGCCACGGCGGCGGCGGCAGCAGCCGTGAGGGTCGCGGCCGCATCGGCATCGGAGAGACCCGCGACATCGTCGAGAAGGAAGGCGAAGTCGTCACGGTCGAGCGACTTCGGCGGCATCCGGAAGAAGTAGGGATGCCGCAGGAAGCGGGCGACGATCGCGTCGTCGGGGTCGCCGGTGGCGGCAAGCGCCCCGCCCTCGTCGCAGTCGCGGCCACGCCGCGCCCGCACAAGGTCGTTCACCGGCGCGTTTGCAGGGCCGGTGTCGAAGGCGATGCAGGCGCCCGGTGTCTCGGGCGCCGGGGCGCGAGGGTCCACCCAGGTGAGGTTGCCGACGCCACCGAGGTTCAGGAAGGCAAGCGGCGCCTCCGCCCCGATCCATCTCGCGCAGGCGAAGTGGAAGAAGGGCGCCAGGGGGGCCCCCTGCCCGCCCAGTCGCACGTCGGCCGAGCGGAAATCCCACACCACGGGAAGGCCGAGGACCTCGGCCAGCACCTGCCCGTCGCCCGCCTGATGGGTGCGGCCGCCGCCCGGGTCATGCGCGAGCGTCTGGCCGTGGAAGCCCGCAAGCTCGGCCCGGGCGGCAAGCGGCGCCATCAGTGCGGCATGGGCGGTCTCGACGACCTCGGCGGCCTCGGCTACGCCCGCCTCGCCCGGCCAGCGGCCGAGGGCGGCGCGGATCACGGCGCGCTCTGCCTCGGTGTAGGGACGATACGCGGCCTCTCCGAAGGCGACGATGCGCTCCCCATCGGTGCGCACGAGGGCCGCGTCCACGCCGTCGAGCGACGTGCCCGACATCGTGCCGAGTGCCCAGACCGGCTCTGCCCCCAACATGTCCGCCCCTTGGCCCTTCCCCTTGGCTTCCCGCGCCGATATACGGGCCTTCAATCGCAGAATGGACGATCCGGCAATGACCTACCATCCGAAATCCGACTTCATGCGCGTGATGATCGAGCGCGGCTTCCTGGCCGACTGCACCGATTATCAGGGGCTGGACGAGGCTTTGGCGAAGGGTGTGGTGCCGGCCTATATCGGCTTTGACGCGACCGCAGAGTCGCTGCATGTCGGCTCGCTCATCCAGATCATGATGCTGCGCTGGCTGCAGAAGACCGGGCACAAGCCGCTGGTGCTGATGGGCGGCGGCACGACCAAGGTGGGCGATCCGTCCTTCCGCGCCGAGGAGCGGCCGCTGCTGACGCCGGCACAGATCGATGCCAACATCGCCGGGATCAGGAAGGTCTTCGCGGCCTATGTGAGCTTCGGCGACGGGCCCACGGATGCCTTGATGCTGAACAACGCGGAATGGCTCGACGGGCTCAACTACCTCGACTTCCTGCGCGACATCGGGCGGCATTTCAGCGTCAACCGGATGCTGTCGTTCGAGAGCGTGAAGTCACGGCTCGACCGCGAGCAATCGCTGTCGTTTCTCGAATTCAACTACATGATCCTGCAGGCCTACGACTTTCTCGAACTGCACCGCCGCTACGGCTGCCTTCTGCAGATGGGCGGATCGGACCAGTGGGGCAACATCGTCAACGGCATCGACCTGACGCGGCGGGTGCTCGACCGCGAGATCTTCGGCCTGACCTCGCATCTTCTGACCACGTCGGACGGCAGGAAGATGGGCAAGTCGATGTCGGGTGCGGTCTGGCTGAACCCCGACATGTTCAGCCCGTACGAGTTCTGGCAGTACTGGCGCAACACGACCGATGCCGATGTGGGGCGGTTCCTGAAGCTTTACACCGAGCTTCCGGTGGCGGAATGCGACCGGCTGGGCGCGCTCGAAGGCGCTGCGATCAACGAGGCCAAGATCAGGCTTGCCAACGAGGTGACTGCGCTCGCCCACGGCGATGACGCCGCCGTCGCCGCCGAGGCCACCGCGCGCGAGGTCTTCGAGCGGGGTGGCGTGGGCGACGACCTGCCGACGCTGCATCTGAGCGTCGCGGAGCTTGGCGAGGGAATCAGCATCGCGCAGCTCTTCGTGCGCTCAGGCCTCGCCAAGTCAGGCAAGGACGCGAGGCGGCTCATCGCCGAGGGGGGCGCGCGGGTGAACGACGACCTCGTGACAGACGCCGGCCTTCTCTTCGGCGCGGGCGAGCTTGTGGAGCCGGTGAAGCTGACGGCGGGCCGCAAGCGGCACGCGCTCGTGGTGCTGGGCTGAGCCGGCGCGGCGTTTCCATTGCCGCGCCACCGCACTAGGCTTTCCCCATGTGCGGGCGATTCATGATCGGCGACGAGAACTGGGCCAACTATCACGGGGCCCTGTCGATCCTGCGTGGCGCGACGACCCGCGTCAGCTACAACATCAAGCCCACCGAGACGATCGCCCTGGCCGCCCAGACGCGCGGGGGACTCGTCGCGGCCGAGGCGCGCTGGTGGTTCATTCCCGGCTTTTTCCAGGGCGAGGCGAGCGAGTGGAAGGCAACGACCTTCAACGCGAGGATCGAGAGCGCGGCCGAGAAGCCGGTCTTCCGAGCGGCCTGGAAGCATGGCCGCTGCGTCATCCCGGCCTCGGGCTACTACGAATGGACCGGCGAAAAGGGGCACAAGCAGCCCTGGCTCATCACGGTGGAACAGAACATCCCCGTGTTCCTCTTCGCCGGTCTCTGGGCGCCGCGGCCCGACGGCAGCCTGACGGCCGCGATCCTGACGCGGGAGGCCGACCCGCAGATCGCGCATCTGCATCCCAGGATGCCGATCATCCTGACGGAGGCCGAGATCGCGCCCTGGCTCGCGCAGGGGATGGGCGACGTGGAGACCATCGCCACGCTCGGCACCGGCTGGACCGGGCGCTACGCGGTTCGGCGGGTGCGCCCCTTCGGCATCGCCGACGACGGGCCGGAAATGATTGAACCGGAGGGTTTCGACCTCTGAGTCGCGACGGCGCTCAGGGGCCGATCATCCACTTGCCCTTCGGATGGAACGCCTGGAACGCGAAGGCGAAGAGGACATCGTGGACAAGGTCGCGCCCGGTCGCCGCATCGCGCACGCGGATGTTGCCGACATCGCGGCCCTTCGCGATCTGGCTCGCATCGAGCGCGGATGCCTGGCCTTCGGTCCAGGAGATCGTGACGCCGGCCTCCGTGAGTTCGCCGGCCTTCGCAACCCTTTCCAGCGGCCATGCCCGGTTGCCCACCCGCACAACGCGTGACAGCGGCTCGATCCCGTAAGGCGGCATCTCGCCGGAATAGAGGAACGGCCGGGACAGGCTGTCGTAGCCGGCATAGGGATTGCGGCCGTAACTGCGGGGCCAGTCCGGTTCGTCCATCACCAGCCCGTCGGGATTGCGCGCCCTGAAGCTGCCCCAGCTTTCCATCCAGCCGGGCAGTTGCGCAAGCTTGCGTCCGGTCATCGTCCCCACGATCCCTTCCCCGAGCGCCTGCTGCCACCAGCTTTCGGTCTCGCGGTCATACATGATCATGTCGGAATGACGCAGCTTGCCCGAGACGCCGAAGCTCAGGACCTGTCCGGCGAGCCGCCGGTCGAAGATGATGCCGGCGTTGCAGAGTGGGCAGAAGGTGACCGCAACCGGCATGTCGCCCACCGTGTCGTTGACGATCTCGTGCCAGGTCAGATACCGGATCGGCCAGGCCCGCGGGGCCTGGCCCGCGAGTTCGAGGACCATGACCGGCTCGAGGTCCGAAAGCCGGCGCTCCTTGCCCGCCGGAATCGTCCGCGGCGCGTCGAGGGCGGGGATGCCGTCCTTCGGCGGCCCGCCCGACAGGATTTCGGCGAGGTCCACGTTCGTGCGCGCGAAGTCGGTCCTCGGCCATTCCGCCCGCCAGGCCTCGGGGCCGGCCAACGCCGCGCCCGAAGCGGCGAGGGCGATCAGCGTCAGGCCGAGGGCGGCCACAAGATTGCGCAGACGTTTCACGGGGCACCTCCGGCGTTTCCCGCAGTCTGCACCCTGACCGTGGCAACGCGCGGTCACGTCCGCGCGCGCTCACCGGAGTTTTACCCTATGGCGCCGAAGTTCACTGCTCGACCGTGACCGACACCATGCGATCGGGGTTGTCCACCGCGCCGTTGAGGTCGGGGCTGCCCTTCTTGATCGCGTCGACGACCTCCATGCCCGCGATGACATGGCCGACGACCGTATACTCGCCGTTCAGGAACTCGCCGGGCGCGAACATGATGAAGAACTGCGAATTGGCGCTGTTCGGGTTGGTGGAGCGCGCCATGCCGACGACCCCACGCTGGAACGACAGGTCCGAGAATTCCGCCGGGATGTTCGGCAGGTCCGACTTGCCGGTGCCGGCCATCGACAGGTCCTCGCCCCATTTGCCGTATTTCACATCTCCGGTCTGGGCCATGAAGCCATCGATGACGCGATGGAAGACGACGTTGTTGTAGGCGCCGGTGCGGGCAAGCTCGGTGATCTGGGCGACGTGTTTGGGCGCGACATCGGGCAGAAGGTCGATGACGACCGTGCCATTGGCCGCCTCGCCCGCCACCGTGATCACCAGGTTCGGGCCCGGCCCGTCCTCGGCCGCCATGGCGCGGTTGCTGCTCGTGTACATGAAGACGGCGACGCCGAGCGCGGTGAGGCCGGCCAGCATCGAGCCGACGAAGACGCGGGTATCAGACATCGGCCGCAACCTTCACAGACATCATGCGGTCGGGGGCCGCCGGCGGCTCGCCCCGCTGGATCCTGTCCACATGCTCCATCCCGGCGATCACCCGGCCGTAGACGGTGTACTGGCCGTTCAGGAAATGGTTGTCGTTGAAATTGATGAAGAACTGGCTGTTGGCCGAGTTGGGGTTCTGCGACCGCGCGGCGCCGAGCGTGCCGCGGTCGTGCGGCAGCCGCGAGAACTCCGCCGGCAGGTCCGGAAGGTCCGATCCGCCCGTGCCGGCGCGACGCGGGTTCCAGCCATCCTCCATGTTGGCGTGCTCCACGTCGCCCGTCTGCGCCATGAAGCCCTCGATCACGCGGTGGAAGGCGACGTTGTCGTACTTGCCCGCCCGGGCGAGAACCTTCATCCGTTCGGAATGCTTGGGCGCCACGTCGGGCAGAAGCTCGATCACGACCTCGCCGTCCTTCAGCGTCATGATGATCGTGTTTTCCGGGTCCTTGATCTCTGCCATGGTGGTCTCCTTCGATGTCGGGGGGGAACCTAGTCGCCTCGGACGCCCCTGAAAAGGGCAAAGCGTCGCAAGATTGGCGGATCGCCTAGGCTTGACCCCAGGCGGCGGTTAGATTTGCGGAAAACCGCCGGGACGGAAGGATTCGCGCATATGGCCTGGAAAACGATCGACGACATGGAGATGGCGGACCGGACGGTGCTGGTCCGGGTGGATATCAACGTGCCGGTCGAGGCGGGCCAGGTCACCGACGCGACACGGATCGAGAAGATCGTGCCGACGATCAGGGACATCCTGGGCCGCGGCGGCAAGCCGGTTCTGCTGGCGCATTTCGGGCGGCCGAAGGGCCAGGTCGTGCCCGAGATGAGCCTGCGCGTCACCTTGCCGGCGCTGGAAGCGGCGCTTGGCCGGAAGGTCGCCTTCGCCGAGGACTGCATCGGAGCGCCGGCGAAGAAGGCGGTCGCGGCAATGGAGCCCGGCGACGTTCTCCTTCTGGAGAACACGCGCTTTCACGCGGGCGAGGAGAAGAACGACCCGGCGATGGCGGCGGCTCTGGCTGCGCTCGGTCAGATCTATGTCAACGACGCCTTTTCGGCCGCGCACCGGGCGCACGCCTCGACCGAAGGCATCGCGCATCTGATGCCCGCCTGCGCCGGACGGTTGATGGAGGCGGAACTCAGGGCGCTGAACGCGGCCTTGGGCGATCCGGAGCGGCCGGTCGTCGCCGTGGTCGGCGGGGCGAAGGTCTCGACGAAGCTCGACCTCCTCGGCAACCTCGTGGAGAAGGTCGATCACCTCGTCATCGGCGGCGGCATGGCCAACACGTTCCTTGTGGCCAAGGGGATCGAGGTGGGCGCCTCGCTCGCCGAGCGGGACATGGCAGACACCGCACGCGAGATCCTGGAGAAGGCGAAGAAGACGGGCTGCTCGGTCGAGCTGCCCGTCGACGTGGTCGTGGCGCGGGAATTCAAGGCGGGTGCGGCCAACCAGACGGTCGCCGCCGACGCCTGCCCGCCCGACGCGATGATCCTCGACGCCGGACCCGAGACCGTCGACCTGATAGCGGAAGTCTTCGCGCGTTGCCGCACGCTGATCTGGAACGGCCCGCTCGGCGCTTTCGAGATCGAGCCTTTCGACGCCGCAACCAATGCAGCGGCGCGGAAGGCGGCAGAACTGACGCGCGGCGGGCGGCTCGTCTCGGTCGCAGGCGGCGGCGATACTGTCGCGGCGCTGAACAAGGCGGGCGTGGCGGGGGATTTCAGCTACATCTCCACTGCGGGGGGCGCCTTCCTCGAATGGATGGAAGGCAAGGTCCTGCCAGGTGTCGCCGCGCTCGGCGCCTGAGGCGCCGGCGCGCGGCCTGCGACCAGATTGCACGTCGGCCGCCGCTCTGGCGAAAGCGCCTGTCACTGCGGCATCCTCCCCGGTTTTGCCGCAATCCTGCGTCACCAACAAAACCGGGCCGCCGCAGCGGGCGATCGCAACCGGAGGGAGAGACCATGGCCGCCAAATGGACGCTGATCACCGGCGCCTCGGAGGGTCTCGGCGTCGAATTCGCCCGGATCGCCGCAGCCGAGGGGCGCGATCTGATCCTTGTCGCACGGCAGGCGGCGAAGATGGAGCGTCTGGCCGAGGACCTGCGGGCAAGGCACCCGATCGCGGTGGAGGTCTGGCCCGCCGACCTCGGCAACCCGGAGGCAGTCGAGACGCTCTGGCGCAAGGCGGCACTCAGGCGGCACATCGAGATCGTCGTGAACAACGCGGGCCTTGGTGCCAACGGACCCTTCGCCGGGCGCGACTTCGACCGCGAGATGTCCTCCGTCATGGTCAACGTCGCGGCACTGACCATCCTGACCAAGCGGGCGGTCGCGCACATGCTGCAACAGGGCGGCGGGCGGATCCTCAACGT
>NZ_JAYRTX010000051.1:0-22478 GCF_041919395.1 Albidovulum sp. | reverse complement strand
GGGTGGGGCGCTGCTCTTCCACCTGCTGAGCAAGCTTTACGAGCGCACAAGCGTCGTCATCACAACCAACCTCAGCTTCAGCGAATGGGCCACGGTCTTCGGCGATGCCAAGATGACCACCGCCTTGCTCGACCGCCTCACCCACCGCTGCCACATCCTGGAGACCGGAAACGACAGCTTCCACTTCAAGGCCAGCTCAGCCGCAGCCGCCCGGAAGAAGAAGGTGACAAACCATGCCTTGACCCCAGCATGAACCGATATCCATAGTCAGAGGTGGCTCACTTCTCGATGGAAAACCCGGCTCAGTTCTGAGTGGAAATCAACAAACCTGCCCGACGGGACGCGCAAGCGGGCCACGCTCTTCAGCGGGTTGCTCTCCCATTATCTCTACCGGGACAGATATGGACGCCCAGGCAAGGGGAAAGACAAGGAGGCGGTCGAAGGCCTGGTCGGTTACTATCGGCGCAACTTCATGGTGCCGAGACGTCGTGCTTCCGCGAGCGACACTGCCGGCAAGGGGCCGAGACCCATTTCACGCCGTCTTCCGTGGATGGTGACACGCAGGGTCCACTTGCCGCGGGTCGGATGATCCTTGACCAGCCACAGCCCGCCGCCATCGGCATGTTTGCCGGGCTCCAGCGTGCCTGCTCCTCTTGCGCTGAGTCGATTCAGGGCCCGCATCGCCATGGCTCCTTAACTCAATCCTCAGTCACCCTTGGGGATAGTGTCCCGGGGGCCGTCTCCATAGATGCTCCACAAGCAACAATCCCCAGTGAAATATCCGTGTCGTTGCCAAATCCGATCGAGGGACTTGCCGAAAAAGACAAGTTCCAGAATCGCCGCGCGTTGTGGTTTTATACACGTGTAAGTGGTAGTGATTGTTAAGAATTCTACGTGAAGTATTTCGAACGGACGGCATTTGTTTCCGGACTGACCCCCAATCGTCTCGGGTGGGCGATTGGGGGCAAGTCTGTGGAAGTCCCACGGGCTGGGGGGCCCCGGGGCCGGAATGTTGAATGAGAGCGTGGTGGCAAGGTGCCGACGGCCGTCCGGTGACTCGGGCGGCCGTTGCGCCTTTGCGCCGCCAATCGCCAAGGTTCCGGCGGCACCATTGAGCGCGGCCGGCAATTGGCCTAACTAGCAGGAGACCCGGGCGAGCATTTGCCCGCCCGCCCCGCCGAGGCCCCCCATGACGATACATCTTCACCAGCACGACCTTCCCGACGGGATCGATCTTGGCCCGGTGGTCGCCATTGACACCGAGACGATGGGTCTCGATCCGCGACGCGACCGGCTCTGCGTCGTGCAGCTTTCCGCGGGCGACGGGGATGCCCATCTGGTGCGGATCGCCAAGGGCCAGGTGACGGCACCCAACCTGACGCGGATGCTCGCAGACCCGCAGGTCGTGAAGCTCTTCCACTTCGGCCGGTTCGACATCGCCGCACTGAAGTCCGCGTTCGGCGTGACCACGACCCCGGTCTATTGCACCAAGATCGCCTCGAAGATGGTGCGCACCTTCACCGACCGGCACGGGCTCAAGTATCTCCTGCAGGAACTCCTGGGCGTCGATGTCTCCAAGCAGCAACAGACATCAGACTGGGGGTCCGAGGCGCTGACCGAGGCGCAGCTCGACTACGCCGCGTCGGACGTCCTCTATCTCCACCGGCTGAAGACCGAACTGGACGCCCGGCTGGCGCGCGAGGGGCGCACGGCCCTCGCCCAGGCCTGCTTCGATTTCCTGCCGGTCCGGGCCGAGCTCGACCTCATGGGCTGGGGCGACACGGCCGACATCTTCACCCACTGACCATGCCGGATCGCGCAACCCTCATCGACACCGCCCGCCGCGTCATCGCCATCGAGGCGCGGGGCCTCGCGGCACTTTCCGAAACGCTCGGCCCGAGCTTCGCCGAGGCAGTGGAGGTGATCCTGAAGGCCAAGGGCCGCGTCATCGTGTCGGGCATGGGCAAGTCGGGGCATGTCGGCCGGAAGATCGCGGCGACCCTCGCCTCCACCGGCACGCCGGCGCAGTTCGTACATCCGGCCGAGGCGAGCCACGGCGACCTCGGCATGGTGACCGAGGCGGACGTGGCCCTGGTGCTCTCCAACTCGGGCGAGACGCCCGAGCTTTCCGACATCGTCGCCCATACCCGCCGCTTCGCCATCCCGCTGATCGGCGTGGCGAGCCAGGCGGAGTCGACCCTTCTCCGGCAGTCGGACGTGGCGATTCTGCTGCCGCAGGCCGAGGAGGCGTGCGGGACCGGCATTGTTCCGACAACCTCCACCACGATGACGCTCGCGCTCGGCGATGCGCTCGCGGTCGCATTGATGGAGCACAGGCACTTCACGCCGGACCATTTCCGAACCTTCCATCCGGGCGGCAAGCTCGGGGCGAAACTCCTCAAGGTCGCCGACCTCATGCATGGGGGGGAGGCGCTGCCGCTCGTGGTCGAGGGCACGCCGATGGGAGAGGCGCTGGTCGAGATGAGCCGCAAGGGCTTCGGCGTGGTGGGCGTAACCGATCCGGCGGGCCGGCTGGTCGGCATCGTCACCGACGGCGACCTGCGCCGCCATCTGGCGGGGCTTCTCGACCGGACGGCGGGCGAGGTGATGACGAAGGGCCCGCGCACCATCGCGCCCGACCAGGTGGCCGAAAGCGCCGTCGCGATCATGCGGGATCGCAAGATCACCTGTCTCTTCGTCGTCGATCCCGCCGGAGACGGCCGGGCGGCCGGCATCCTCAACATCCACGACTGCCTGCGCGCAGGCGTCGTCTGAGGGCGCGGCAGTGCGCGACAACATCCATTCGCGGGTGGTCTTCTGGCTGAAGATCATCCTGCCGCTGGTCGCGCTGGCGCTCCTGTCCACGCTCTTTCTGCTTTCGCGCCGGATCGATACCGATGCCGCGCTTCCCTACGCCGAAGTCGATGTGGAGGATCTCGCCCGGAACCAGCGTCTGACGGCGCCGGAGTATGCCGGCGTGACGGAGGATGGCGCCGCGGTGACTGTCCAGGCCGCCGTGGCCCGACCGGGAACGGAGGGGGGCGCCGCGGCCGCCGACACGATTGCCGCCCGCTACGAAGCGCCGGACGGAATGGTGATCACGCTCGCCGCCGACGAAGGGTCGCTCAACGATGCCGCCGGGCGACTGGTCCTTGCCGGCGCCGTGGAGATCGCGACCTCGACCGGGTATCACGTGACCGCGACGCGGCTTGACAGCGCGCTGGACCGGACAGAGCTTCATTCGGAAGGGGCGGTGCGCGTCGTGGCGCCTTACGGCACGATCGACGCCGGACAGATGGATATCCGCCATCAGGATGCCGAAGTCCCCGGCTACGTGATGGTTTTCACCGGCGGCGTGAAGCTGGTATATCAGCCTGCGAAGAAGGACCCGTGATGACGCTTTCCCCCCGTGCCCTCGGTGTCGCGCTGGTGCTGGCCATGGCCGCGCCCGGGATTGCGCGCGCGCAGGGGGCCGAGGTGGCCTTCGGCGGTCTTCGGGCCGATACGTCGCTGCCTGTCGAGGTGACCGCCGATGTGCTCAGCGTCAACCAGACCGATGGCGCCGCAACCTTCAGCGGCAACGTGCTGGTGGTCCAGGGCGAGATGCGGCTATCGGCCGACCGCGTCGAGGTCATCTACGGCAATGCCGAGCGGAGCCGCATCGAGCGGCTTCATGCCAGTGGCCGGGTGACGCTCGTGAGCGGCAAGGACGCCGCCGAGGCGGCTGATGCCGTCTACACCATCGAGTCGGGTGCCGTGGAGATGACGGGCGACGTGCTTCTGACGCAGGGCGCCAGCACCATCGCCGGCGAAAGACTCGTAGTCGATCTGACCAGCGGTACCGGAAAGATGGAGGGCCGGGTGAAGACCATCCTCCAGCCCGGGGGCAACTGATGGCACGTGCCCATGGACTGACCGTGGCCGAGGGCGGGGCGGGGCTGAAGGTCCTGCACCTGCGCAAGAGCTATCGGCGCCGGCCGGTGATCCGCGACGTTTCTCTGGAACTCGCGCGGGGCGAAGTCGTGGCGCTGCTCGGGCCCAACGGGTCGGGCAAGACGACGTGCTTCTACAATATCGCCGGCCTGATCGCGCCCGACGCGGGCCAGGTCCTGATCGACGGGCGCGACGTGACGGGCCTGCCGATGTATCGCCGTGCGCGTCTTGGCATCGGATACCTGCCGCAGGAGGTGTCGATCTTCCGTGGACTTTCGGCCGAGGACAATATCCTCGCCGTGCTGGAGATCACCGAGCCCGATGTCCACAAGCGGCGCGAGCGGCTTGAGGAACTGCTGTCCGACTTCTCGATCACCCACCTGCGCCGCGCGCCCGCGCTGGCGCTTTCCGGCGGCGAGCGGAGGCGCGTTGAGATCGCGCGCTGTCTGGCGGCGAACCCCAAGTACCTCCTGCTCGACGAGCCCTTCGCGGGGGTTGACCCGATATCGGTCGGCGACATCCGCACCCTCGTCCATGACCTCAAGACCCGCGGCATCGGCGTTCTCATCACCGACCACAATGTGCGGGAGACGCTGGAGATCGTGGACCGCGCCTACATCCTGCACGACGGCGTCGTCCTGATGAGCGGGACGGCCGAGGAGGTCGTTCGGGACGAGAACGTGCGGCGGGTCTATCTGGGCCAGAACTTCCGCATCCTCTGAGGGGACGGCAGGTGCCGCCGAAATCAGGTCTCGGACTCGTCCAGCGCCAGGGGATTTCCCTGACCGAGGGGATGCGGCAATCGCTCGCGCTCCTCCGGATGCCGACGCAGGCCGCGGCCGAGGCGATCGCGCGAGAGGCCGAGGAAAACCCCTTCCTGGTGATCGAGGCCGGAACCGGCGGCAGCGGCAGCGCCTATGACTACGCACTGAGCGTCACCGCCGCGCAGGAAAGCCTTGGCGAGAGCCTTAGCCGGCAGATCGCGCTGCAGCGGCTCGATCCGGCCACGGTGGCTGCCGCCAACTACCTGGTCACGGAACTCCGAGAGGACGGCTATCTCGACGTGACGCTCGCGGAAGTCGCCGCTGATACCGGCGCGCCGCTCGCGGTGCTGGAGGCCGGGCTGCGGGCGCTGCAGGCCTGCGAGCCGCCGGGTGTCGGAGCGCGCGACCTTGCGGAATGCCTGGAACTGAAGCTCGCCGATGCCGGCATCGAACCTGCACTCGCACATGCGGCCACGCAGAGGCTCAATGACTTCGCCGAAGGGCGATGGGCCCGGCTCCGGCGGGACCTCGGCCAGCCGCAGCCGGTGCTGGAACGGATCGCTTTGCTGCTGCGTGGCTTCGGGTCCGCGCCCCTGGGCGAGGAGAGCGCCCGGGTCGACGTCGTGATCCCGGAGCTTGCCGTGGAGGTTGGACCGCAGGGCGGTGTCATGGTGTCGCTGCTTCCCGGTGCGCTCCCCTCGGTTTCGGTGATGCCGGTGCAGCGCGGGTCGCTCGACGGCGAGAAACTCCGGGCGCTTCATGACCGCGCCCGCCGGATGGCCGCTGCGGTGAGCGCCCGGCGCGAGACGCTGCTGATGATCGGGCGGCACATTGCCGAAGTGCAGTCGGCTTTCTTCGTCGGTCGGCAGGAAAACATCCATCCCATCACGCGCGCCGAGGCGGCCGCGTCGCTGGCCATGCACCCCTCGACGCTCGGCAGGACCATCGCCGCCAAGGCGCTTCTTGCCGGCAGCAAGGTCTACCCGCTCTCCATGTTCTTTTCTCGGGCCCTCAATGGCCCGGCAGGTGCAATGTCGCCGTTCGACGTGCAGCGCCGCATCCGCGAGATGATTGACCAGGAATCGGCGGACGCACCCCTTGCCGACGAAGGTCTTAGCGCCCAGTTGAACAAGGAGGGCGTTGACATCGCGCGCCGAACTGTCGCCAAATACCGCAAATGCATGCGCATACCGTCATCGTTCGGGCGAAAGCGCCGGAAGGCCAAGTGAGGGCCCATTCCGTGTCACGATTTCGGAACCGAGAGCAATCCCCACTGCCGGACCCGAGGATCCCGCGCCGCCTGCGGCGCAAGGGCTGAATCCGGCTTTCAACCCATGGAGGTGTCATGCGTTACAAGATCAGTGGCCGGCAGATCGATGTGGGCGACGCCTTGCAGACTCATGTCAAAAGCGAGCTCGGGCAGACCGTCGAGAAGTATTCGCAGCGTCCCACCGACGCCACCGTCGTCTTTTCCCGTAACGCCTACGAGTTTCTCTGCGAGGCGACGGTGCATCTATCTACCGGCCTGACGGCGTCTGCCAAGGGCGGGGCGACGGAGATTTATGCCGCCTTCGAAGCCTGCCGGGAAAAGATGGACAAGCAGTTGCGCCGCTACAAGCGCAGGCTGAAGGACCACCACCGCGAACGCAGCGAACCGGTTGAATTCGCGGGGGCGCCCATGTATGTGCTCGCCTCGAACGAAGGACCTGAGGAATCGGAGCCCGAAAGCCTGCAACCGATCATCATCGCCGAGATGGAGACGAAGATTCCCTCGCTGTCGGTCGGTGAGGCGGTGATGCAGATGGAGCTTGCAGGTGCGCCTCTCCTGGTTTTTCGCAACGAGAAGAATGGTGGCGTGAATGTGGTTCACCGCCGTGACGATGGGAACGTGGGCTGGATCGATCCGTCGGCCAGCAGCTAGGACGCCGGGACGACCGGCGCGGGAAAAAGTAGGGATATGGACCTCACAACTCTGCTCAAGCCGGCGGCTGTCCGGGTGCTCGGACATGCCACCAGCAAGAAGCGTCTTTTCCAGGACCTCGCGGAGATCGCGCATGCCGTCTACGGGCTGAATGCGACCGAGACGATCGACGCTGTGCAGGAACGCGAAAGCCTCGGGCCGACCGGCGTCGGTCACGGGGTCGCCCTGCCGCATGCACGGCTTCACGGCCTTGATCATGTGGTCGGCGTATTCCTGCGGCTGGAAAAGCCGCTCGACTTCGACGCAGTGGACCGGCAGCCGGTGGACCTGATCTTCGCGCTGTTCGCGCCGAAGGATTCCGGTGTCGACCATCTCAAGGCGCTCGCGCTGGCCTCGCGTACGCTGCGCGATCCGGGGACCTGCGCGAAGCTCCGGGCGAACAGCGACCCGGCGGCGCTGCATGCCGTGCTTACCGAGGCGCGGTCGAGCCAGGCCGCCTGACCCGTTTCGGCGCCTTCCAGGCGCCGAAGCCGAAACTCATGTAATCCCGCCGGTAGATGTCCCGCGCGAGCGTTTCGAGTTCGCGGTCGTGGATGTCGGCAAGGGTCACCGGCGCGGGATCCGTTGGCAGGGGCGGCGGCGGAATGGCTGAAACGCCGACGGTTTCGGCGAGATAGCCGAGATCCTCCGCCAGGCGATCCTCGCGCACGAGAAGGTCGGGCGCGGCGAACCCCGCGAGCCCGACCACGAGCGACCACTGGGTTGCCCAGACCGCCTCCTGCCGGAGCCCGGTCTGGCCGGCGAGGTTGGCCTTCACGAAGCCGAGAAAGCCCGCGAAGGCGGTGCGCCAGTCCCCGGCCGTGATGCCGGCGATCTCGCCCTCCGCGGGGATCGGCACGGCGTAGTGCGCCCTCAGTCGCCGGCGCAGGTCGGCGTGGCCGTCCGTCGTCATCACCGCCACGAAGGCATCGTGCGCACGCACAAGCGGGTGGTGCAGGACGGTGAAGCTGCGGTGGCCGGTCGCGCCTCGCTTCCACTGGCGCAGCGTCTTTTGGGTGAAACCCTCCTCCAGTCCGCCGGAGCCGAGCGCCGCAAGCCAGGCGCGCACATGCGCGTCTCGGAAGGGGGGCAGCGGCAGGTAGAGCAGGGGCGCGCCTTTCGCGGCAACCGCGCGCGGGATGCCGGGCGCGCGACGCGGCTCGAAATTCGGGGTGCGGGCGAGGCTCGCCCAGTCGATCCGCGCCAGCGCCTCCTCCATCTCGGGGAAGTTGCGCACCTTGTCGGCCATCTCCTCGGGGTTCTGCCGGACAAGTTCGGCCGAGATTGCCTCCAGCCGATCGTCGAGTCCGAGGAAGCAAAGCAGGCCGTTCACGACGTCGACCCGCAGGGAATCCTCGTAGTCGAGGTAGAAGGCCGTCTGGCCGGTAACCTGCAGTGCGTTGAGGAGGCGAAGCTGGAACGCCTGCCGTTCGGCGAGGAAGGCCTCGAACTCCGCCGGCTTGAACGGCGGCTTCCAGACGATCCTGTCCATCACGTCGGTCAGCCGCCAGCGCTTTGTGTTGTAGGCGATCTTGAGGCTGATGTAGCAATCCACCGGATTGCGGGTGAGCACGATCTTGGCGCAACGCGGATCGGTCAGGATCGCGTCGAGAACCCGCGGTTCGTGGTCGAAGAAGAACCGGAAGCCGTTCAGCCCCGGCGCGGCGCGCACCCGGTCCAGAAGCGCGGACGGATCGGCGATGCGGTCGGCCATCGTAACCCCCAGCACCTCGGTCACGGCCGGGCCGCCCAAGTGGTCGGGATTGAATATCTCACCATGGCAGACGATGCCCGGCACCTGCGCCAGCGTCGCCTCCAGGAGGTTGGAGCCGGTACGCATCTCGGCGAAGATCACGAAGCTGTCGAAGCGCCGTTCCATGCGCGGCCCCTCCTAGCGCACGAGATACGGCCGCCCACGGTCGCGGGCCGGTGGCTGCGGCTCGTCCGTCACGGCGAAGTCGCCCATGAGGGTCGGCATCATCCCCTGGTTCTTCAGGTTCTGCAGGAACTGGCCGAAGCCCGTGAGGTCCACCAGCTTCGGCGCCTCGGTCAGAGGTCGAGCGGAGCGCGGGCTGATCTCGTCGAGGATTGCCTGGAGGGGTTCCATCGGGTTTTCGATGAACTCCGCCATCGTCCAGATGCGGACGCGGGCCTTCACATACATCGTGCGCAGGATCTTCAGATGCTCGGTCTCGATCCGCTGCAGCCGCGCCGCTTCCCTGCGGATGTCGGAGAAGTTCAGGTTGGCGCGCGACAGCGGGACCGCCCAACTTCCCGAGACTACGGAAATCTGGGCATTGGGGTCGGTGGCCATGAACCAGTTGCAGTCCTGGTTGTCGCGCGGGCTGAACTGGAAGCACTGGCGTTCGCCGCGCGTGTTCCAGATCAGGTTGGTCAGGAAGGCCCTCGGGTTGTAGTCCCTGAGCGCCGCGCAGTCGGAGAGCGCGCCGTTGAAGACCGTCTCGCCGCCGGCGAACTCGGCCCTTCCGGGGGCGAAGAGATGGCCATGGACGCGGCTTCCCACGGATTTCGACAGCCAGATGTCGAAATTCTCAAAGAGGTCGGAAAATCCGTGGAAGACGGAATAGGGCGCGCTGGTCTTGCCGTTCTCGTGGTCCTGCAGGGGAAAGCGGCTTTGCATGTAAAGCCCCGCACGCCCGCGAGTCCGCCGCTCGACCGCCTTGGCGAAGAGCCGGTCGATCTTTCCGGGATTGGGTTCCGCCCGGGTTCCGCCAGGTGTCGGCGGGGCAAGGAAGGTGCGGTAGAGCCTATTGGCCTGCGGCCAGGCCTTGCGGGCGACGAAGCAGTCCGAGCGGCGCAGAAGCTGAAGGTGGTCGTCGTAGAAGGTATGCGGCTTGCCCTGCACGTCGAACTTCGCCAGCGTCAGGGACCGGCTCTCGATCCTGGTGGAGTAAAGCCTTGCGAGGGTCTGGAAATAGCTTTCGTCGGGAATCCAGACGCGGCGGAAATATGCGTCGTGCTCGGCCCTGTCGGGGTCTTCGAGGATCGCGGACAGGGTCCGGCGGGTCAGGCACCACCACTGGCTGCCGAGATGGGGGACAAGACCCTTCGGGATCGTGCGGCGGAGCCCGATGCGGCGCTGGGCGCCGACGTAGAAGTCGAAGAGCCGCCGATGCTTGCGCCAAGAGAAGGGGAAGCTGAGGGTGAAACGTTCCTCGGCCAGGCCGCCGACGGTCCATGTGACATCGGCGGTGGTGACGCTTTCGATGAAGTCGGTCTGGGGTCGCGCATCGAGGTAGTCGATGAGTTCCTCCACCGGGCGGAGCGGCAGGCAGGCGCCCGAGGCGAGATAGACGTGGCGCACATCCGGATGGCGCGCCAGAAGCTGGGTCGCGGCTGCCTGCGTCGCGGCGACGAGCGACCAGGTGCCCCATTCGCAGGCATAGCGGCGCGAAAAGCTCACGATGTCGACGTCGGCCATGTCCTCGACCAGCCTGCGGTACTCCGCAGCCCCGGTCCGCCGGTCCACATGGATCACCACCGGGCAACCGGTCGCCGCCCAGAAGCGCGCCACCTCGGCCGCCCGGTGGAGCGCGGTATGGCAGAGCATGACGAAGCCCAGGGGTGCGGTCATGCCCAGTTCCCCTTTGACATGAGGCCGAGAATCTCCAACTGCCGCCAGTTGATGTATTTCTCGGACCACTTGCACCAGAGATCGCCGCTTTCCCGCAGGGTCTCGGCGTAGGCGATGTATTCCCGGCTCTGGGCAAAATGCTCGCGCCGCTCAAGCTCTTCGGCGACCTTGGCGGTGAAGGGCGACAGGAACTTGGCGTGAAGCAGGCAGCCCGAAGCCCGCTCACCCCCCAATTCGTCGTAGACGAGGTTCAGCCCCCTGGGCAGGAGCATGTGGGTCGAGCTGACGAAGCAGTACGACCAGTTCCATTTCACCAGCGGGATCTTGTTCAAGGACGGCGCTTCGCGCGGGCGGTCGGCGAACATGGTCCGCGCGCGGGGCCCGCCCTGGATCCAGAGGTTTCCGAAGGTCGGGTTGCGCGAGATCATGTAGTTGCCGCTGTCGAACCAATTCGCGATCTCGAACGGGTTCGCGCCTTCGCGATAGGGCTCGGCGTCGATCGGGCCCTTGGGGTACATGTCCACCACCATCGCCGGAAAGCTGCGGCGGGCCGAGGTATCAAGCCAGTCGGTCAGGGCCCGGATCGGTCGGGAGTCGGAGAAGGGGTAGATGAAGAACTCGTCCACGTCGACGGCCAGGATCCAGTGGCCGCGGCCGTGGCGCATCAGGAGCCAGTTCATCCAGTCCGCGCCATAGCGCGAGCCACGGTAGCTGGCCCGCGTGGTCCAGAGCGATACGTCGGCCTGCGCGGCCAGATATTCGCGCGATCCGTCGTCGGATCCGTTGTCCACCACCAGGAAGTGGCTGATCCCGAGATCGCGGTAGTAGCGGAGAAAGAAGGGCAGGCGAATCCGCTCGTTGCGCAGAACGGTCACCAGAAGGATTGCGTCCCGACGAAGTGTGCCGGTGTGGTCGGCGACGGGCGACAGTTCACGCCGCTTGCGGAACGCGCGAAACCGAAGCCGCTTGCGCCGAAGTCTCAGCCGGTAGCGTTCCCAAAGACGCATACGGTCCCTTCACACCGCGTGCCCGGGTCTTCGGGCAGGCTATCACCGCGATCCTAGCACAGCGTAAAGGCATATGAACCGGCTCGCCGTCAAGGTGCTTGACGATACTGCCTTTCCGGCACCCGAAAGCCTCAGGCTCGCGCGCTGGGCTGTCGGTGTCCTTGCCCCGATGCCGCGGGCGTTGGCCCGGCCGTTCAGGTCTCGTAGTGGCCGGTCTGGTGCCAGCGCCAGGCATCGGCGATCATCGTCGCCAGCGTGGAGCGCGCTGGCTTCCAGCCAAGCTCGCGCCGCGCACGTTCGCTGCCGCAGACGAGGGACACGGCGTCGCCCGGGCGACGGTCGCCCCAGACGACCGGCACTTCGCGGTTGGTCACGTTCCGCGATTGCGCGATCACTTCGCGCACGGTGAAGCCGGTGCCGGTGCCAAGGCAGAAGACGCGGTTCCCGCGCCCGGATTCCAGCCAATGCAGGCCCGCGACATGGGCATCGACGAGATCGGTGACATGCACATAGTCGCGCACGCAGGTCCCGTCCCGGGTGGGATAGTCCGTGCCGAAGACCGTCAGCGCCGGCCGCTTGCCGGCGATCGCGTCGAGCATCAGCGGGATCAGGTGCGTTTCCGGGCGGTGGAACTCGCCCACCTCGCCCTCCGCGTCGGCCCCGGCGACGTTGAAGTATCGGAAGATGACGGAGTTGAGCCCGTGGCTAGCGGCGAAGTCGCCGAGCATCTGCTCGATCGCCATCTTCGACTTGCCGTAGGCATTTAGCGGTGTCTGCACGGCATCTTCGTCCAGCACCACGCCGTCCCTGTCGCCGTAGGTCGCGCAGGTGGAGGAGAAGACGAAATCGCGGCAGCCGGAAGCCAGCGCGGCCTCGATCAGGTTCAGCGCGCCCGTCACGTTCACGCGCCAGTAGGTGCCCGGGTCGCGCATGGCCTCGCCGACGAGGCTGATCGCGGCGAAGTGCATCACCGCGGCCGGTTGCCACCGCGCGAAGACCTCGGCGAGCCGGGACGGGTCCGCGAGATCGCCCTGCTCGAACGGCCCGAACCGCACCGCATCGCGCCAGCCGGTGGAGAGGTTATCGAACGTCACGGGAACATAGCCCGCGGCTTTGAGGGCCTTGCATGCATGCGAGCCGATGTAACCGGCCCCCCCGGTGACGAGAACGGTGCGGTCAGCCATCGCGGCTTATTCGGCTGCCTTGCGGACCGAAACCATCTCGTGAAGGAAGGCAGCGAACTCGTCATGAAGATCGTCGCGGGCAAGCCCGAAGGCAACGGTCGCCTGAAGGAAGCCCGCTTTCGACCCGCAGTCGAACCGCTGGCCGCGGAAGCGGAAGCCGTAGACATTGTTGGCTGCGGCGATCTCGGTCGCGATGGCGTCGGTCAACTGGATCTCGCCTGCGGCACCCGACTTCTTCTTGTTGAGGTTGTCCATGATCCTCGGCGTCAGGATGTAGCGCCCGATCACCGCGAGATTCGACGGCGCCTCGTGTGCCTTCGGTTTCTCGACCATCCCGCTGACCGAGACCAGTGCGCCCATGTCTTCGCGGATGTCGAGCACGCCGTAGGACGAGGCCTTGTCGGCCGGCACTTCCATGGCTGCCACCATGTTGCCGCCAGTCTCGGCGTAGGCCTCCATCATCTGCTGAAGGCAGGGCTTTTCGGAGGCGATCACGTCGTCCGGCAGGATCACGGCGAAGGGTTCGTCCGCGATGAGCCGGCGCGCACACCAGACGGCGTGGCCGAGGCCGAGCGCCTTCTGCTGGCGGATATAGGCGATCGCGCCGGACTCCATGTTGGTCATCTTGAGAAGCTCGAGGAGGTCCTTCTTGCCCTTGCGGCGAAGCTCGGCCTCCACCACCGGGGCGGCGTCGAAATAATCCTCGAGCGCCGACTTGCCGCGTGAGGTCACGAAGATGAACTCCTTGATGCCGGCGGCGCGGGCCTCGTCAATTGCGTACTGGATGAGCGGACGGTCGACGAGCGTCATGATCTCTTTCGGGATCGACTTCGTGGCCGGCAGAAAGCGCGTCCCCAGTCCCGCAACCGGGAAAATAGCCTTCGTCACCTTACGCTTCATGATTTCACCATCCGTTTCGGTCGTCGCGCGACCGTATAACCCGACCTGACACCACATCCTAGGTGGCGGCCCCCGCCTAGCACAAACATAAGACGAATTGATGGTGGATCAGGGGGAAAAACGCCTAAATTAGAACCGCTTCGGCAACGGTACGCCGAACTCACACCACATTGTAGTATGGATTACCGGAAAAGAGCGCATTCTTCACGCGAATCTCCCCTCGGCCAGTGCAACGGTGCAAGCGGCGCTGATGGGGCTTACGGGGGGCCGTTCAGGCCATTCCCATTGCGGCGAGCATCGCCTCGATTCGCGGCACGTCCTCCGGGTTGTTCAACTCCCAGAACTGCCGGCCGCGGGCGGCGACCTCGACGCAGAGAACCGGGCGGCCCTGTTCGAGGAACCGGAGCTGTTCGAGCCCCTCGAGCGTCTCGAGCGGCCCAATGTCCCAGCCCGGATAGGCGGCAAGCGCCGCCGGGCGGTAGGCGTAGACTCCGACATGGTGGAAAATCGGTGTCGCCGCGTCCTCGGCATAGGTCGTGCCGGTGTAAGGGATGACTTCCTTCGAGAAGTAGAGCGCGCGCCGGCCGGCGCCGAAGACGGCGGTGGTGCCGCCGACGCGGCCGGCGCGGCGGTCGGCGAGAAGACCCTTCAGCGCATGTCCGTCGCAGCGCAGGACAGGGGTCGCGATCTCGGCCTCCGCGTCGGCGCGAAGGGCGGTGACAAGGTCCTCCACGAACCAGTGCGGGGTCAGCGGTGCGTCGCCCTGCAGGTTCACGACGATGTCGTATCGGTCCCCGAGCGCCGCGTGCGCCTCCGCGCAGCGTTCGGTGCCGTTGCGGCAGGCCGTCGAGGTCATCACGACCTCCGCCCCGAAACCCTCCGCCTCGATGCGGATGCGGTCGTCGTCGGTTGCGACGACAACGCGGTCCGCACCCGTCACGGCCATTGCGGCCTCCCAGCTTCGCCGGATCAGGGTGCGCGCCTGTCCGTCCGCGCCGCGCAGTGCGACGAGCGGCTTGCCCGGGTAGCGGGTGGATGCGTGACGGGCGGGGATGACCACGAGAACAGACACTATTTCACCAGAAGGACGCCCGGCGCGTAGGCGATGAAGAAGGGATTTTCGAACCCCGGCTTGCCGTAGGAGAGGGGTGTGTGGTCGTCGAATCGCACGACTTCGCCACCGGCACCGCGCAAGACAGCGTCACCTGCGGCCGTGTCCCACTCCATCGTCCGGCCGAGACGCGGGTAGAGGTCGGCCTCGCCCGTGGCAACGAGACAGAACTTGAGGCTCGAGCCCGCGCTCGTCATGTCGCGTACGGCATATTGTGCGATGTAGTCGTCCGTAGCCTGGTCGCGGTGCGATTTCGACGCGACGACCATCAGCGCCCGGTTGTCCGGGACGGCGACGCCGATCGGGCGCTGCAGGCCGGCCATGTCCTTCTCGAAAGGTGCGTCCTCCTCGACAGCGCGGCCGTCGGGGAGTGTGTAGAAAAGCCGCCCCTTCGCGGGGGCAAACACGACGCCGCGAAGCGGAACGCCGTCTTCCACATACGCGATATTGACCGTGAAATCCCCACGCCGCTGGACGAATTCCTTGGTACCGTCCAGGGGATCGACGATCAGGAAGGTGGAGACAGCCTGAGCGTGCGTGGCGGCCTGTTCCTCGGTCACGAGCGGGATCTGTGGAAAGGCTTCGGCCAGACCTTCCGAGATCAGCGCATCAGCCGCCTCGTCAGCCTCGGTCACCGGGCTCGCGTCGGACTTTGCGCGGACCTCGAAATCGGGCGCGTTGTAGATCTGCATGATCTTGTCGCCGGCGTCGAGCGCGAGACGGCGCATCACATGGGTCAGGTGGTCGAAGTCCAAGGCAGGCTCCTCCTCGCGCGGGCACCGCAGGCGGCGTTGATCGGCCGAGCGCATCTCCTTATGATCGGGGGGTAAAGGAACGGCAAGGTTTGCCTGCGAGAAATCGGGCGGCGAGAGCGGGATCGGCGGGCGACAAGGGCGATGTTCAGGGTCGAGACACGGAAATCCGGGCTGAACTCGGCTCTCGCGATCCTGGACCTCATCTTCCATTCGACGGTCCGCGCGATCCGCCGGGGGCATCGCCATGCACTTCTCGGGCTCATCAGCAACGTCCTCCAGACGCTGATTTTCATCGGTGTCTTCTACGCGATGATGACGCTCGTCGGGATGCGCGGGGCGGCGATCCGCGGCGACTTCGTGCTCTACCTGATGTCCGGCATCTTCCTCTTCATGACCAACGTGAAGGCGATGGGGGCGGTTGCCGGGTCCGAAGGCCCGACATCCGCCATGATGCTGCACGCACCGATGAATACCGCCATCGCCATGAGTTCGGCCGCACTCGCCGCGCTTTACACGCAGGTATTGTCGATATTCGTGGTGCTCGGCGGCTATCATATCGCGGTCACGCCGGTGCACATCAACGACCCCGTCGGCGCGATGGGGATGATGCTTCTGGCCTGGGCCAACGGATTTGCCACCGGGATGGTCGTACTTGCGTTGAAGCCCTGGTGGCCTGCCGGTGCCGGGATCGCCCAGACCATCTACAGCCGCATGAACATGATTGCCTCGGGCAAGATGTTCGTGGCCAACACGCTAAGCTACACGGTTCTGAAGATCTTCGACTGGAACCCCTTGTTCCACATCATCGACCAGGCGCGCGGCTTCACGTTCATCAACTACAACCCGCACAATTCATCGCTGACCTATCCAGTCTATGTGACCGTCGTTCTTTTCGCGATCGGACTCATCGGCGAATACCACACCCGCCGGCATGCCTCGCTGAGCTGGGGGGCGGGACGCTAGTCGACCACGCGCAACGTGAGGTTGATCCGTCCGCCTTTCGGCAGGAGGGTCGAGGTGCCGGGGGCGACGCGGTCGATGCCGTGGTAGGCGAGGCGCGCGGCACCACCGAGAACCAGCACGTCGCCCGACCGCAGCCAGACGCTTTCGGTCGGCCCGCTGCGATCGGTCCCGCCGATGCGGAAGCGGGCGTCGTCGCCGAGGCTGACCGACAGGACGGGCCAGCGGAAGTCGGCCTCGTCCCGATCCTGGTGCAGGCCCATCCTAGAACCAGGGCCGTAGAAGTTCACCAGGCAGCAGTCCGGCATCCTTTCGGCGCTTACGAACGCACGCCAGATCGCCAGAACCCGGTCCGGGATTGGTGGCCACGGTGTGCCGCAGGGGTGATGGCCCTCGTAGCGGTAGCCCTTCCGGTCCGAATACCAGCCGTACTTGCCCGCCGAAGTCATTCTGACCGACATGGGTTTCCCCCAGGGCGTGAGCGGCGAGAAGAGCGGGGCGGCCTCCACGACCTTGCGGATGTCGGTGACGATTGCGGCCTGTTCAGCCGGGTCGAGCCAGCCGGCATGGAGCGCGGCCTCCCGGACCTCGGCCGTGGGGGCCGGTCGCGGCGCTGCTGTCCGGGTCGCTTGCGTACAATCCTTCGGGTTTTCCACGGTTTTGCCCTGACTTTTGCCTACCCCCGACGCTTGCAGCGCCCCCGACCCCTCCTTATATACCCGACGAACCGGCCGGACGACCCGGCCAGTGTCAAGGGATCGGGGCCAGGGGCCGCAATCGGATCTGACCCCAGCACATCGCCGAAGGAAAGGTTACACATATGGCCAAAGTCATCGGGATTGACCTCGGGACCACGAACTCCTGCGTCGCCATCATGGATGGGTCGCAACCCAGGGTCATCGAGAACTCGGAAGGCGCGCGCACCACGCCTTCGGTTGTGGGGTTCACGGACAGCGAACGCCTCGTTGGCCAGCCAGCCAAGCGCCAGGCGGTTACCAACCCCACGAATACCGTCTTCGCCGTCAAGCGCCTCATCGGTCGCCGCATGGGGGATGCAGAGGTCGAGAAGGACAAGAAACTCGTCCCCTATTCGATCGTCAACGGCGGCAATGGCGACGCCTGGGTCGAGGTGAAGGGCGAGAAATACTCCCCCGCGCAGATCTCCGCCGTGATCCTTCAGAAGATGAAGGAGACCGCCGAATCCTACCTTGGCGAGAAGGTGACCCAGGCCGTCATCACGGTGCCCGCCTACTTCAACGACGCCCAGCGTCAGGCCACGAAGGACGCCGGCAAGATCGCCGGGCTCGACGTGCTGCGGATCATCAACGAACCGACGGCCGCGGCGCTCGCCTATGGGCTCGACAAGAAGGACTCGAAGACGATCGCGGTCTACGACCTTGGCGGCGGCACCTTCGACATCACGATTCTCGAGATCGACGATGGCCTCTTCGAGGTGAAATCGACGAACGGCGACACCTTCCTCGGCGGCGAAGACTTCGACATGCGGATCGTGAACTACCTCGCCGAGGAGTTCAAAAAGGAGCATGGGGTCGATCTGACCGGCGACAAGATGGCGCTCCAGCGCCTGAAGGAAGCGGCCGAGAAGGCGAAGATCGAGCTTTCGTCCAGCCAGCAGACCGAGATCAACCAGCCGTTCATCTCGATGGACAAGAACACCGGCACGCCGCTGCACCTGGTGATGAAGCTGAGCCGGGCGAAGCTGGAAAGCCTCGTCGCGGATCTCATCAAGAAGTCCATGAAGCCCTGCGCCGACGCGCTGAAGGATGCGGGTCTCTCGAAGGGCGACATCGACGAGGTCGTGCTCGTCGGCGGCATGACGCGGATGCCGAAGGTGATCGAGGAAGTGACGAACTTCTTCGGCAAGGAGCCGCACAAGGGGGTGAACCCCGACGAGGTCGTGGCTCTGGGCGCTGCGATCCAGGCGGGCGTGCTGCAGGGCGACGTGAAGGACGTCGTGCTGCTCGACGTGACGCCGCTGTCCTTGGGCATCGAGACGCTGGGCGGGGTCTTCACCCGCCTCATCGACCGCAACACCACGATCCCGACGAAGAAGAGCCAGATCTTCTCGACCGCCGAGGACAACCAGAACGCGGTGACGATCCGGGTCTTCCAGGGCGAGCGCGAGATGGCGGCGGACAACAAGCTTCTCGGCCAGTTCAATCTGGAAGAGATTCCGCCGGCGCCGCGCGGCATGCCGCAGATCGAGGTGACCTTCGACATCGACGCCAACGGCATCGTCAGCGTGAATGCAAAGGACAAGGGCACCGGCCGGGCGCAGCAGATCACGATCCAGGCGTCGGGCGGTCTGTCCGACGACGACATCGAGAAGATGATCCGCGATGCCGAGGCCAATGCCGAAAGCGACAAGAAGCGCAAGGAACTCGTGGAAGCGCGGAACCAGGCCGAAAGCCTCATCCACTCCACGAGGAAGGCCATCGAGGAGCATGGCGACAAGGTCGACGGATCGACCGTCGAGGCGATCGAGCTGGCCGTCGGTGCGCTGGAAGAGGCTCTGAAATCCGAGGATGCCGGCAAGATCAAGGGCGGCATCCAGAACCTGACGGATGCGTCGATGAAGCTGGGCGAAGCGATCTACAAGGCCGAGCAGGCGAAATCGAGCGCGTCGGACGAGGACGAAGGCCCGCGTGGCGTCGACGACGACATCGTGGATGCAGACTTCGAGGACCTCGGCGAGGACAAGAAGCGCAAATAACGCGACCGGAACCAAGGGGCCGGCCCGACCTGGGGTCGGGCCGGCCCGCGCGTTACCCCCTAGGTGCAGCAGAATGCGAAAAGCGAATACTATTACGTTCTTGGCGGCTCCCGCGGGTCATCCGCCGACGAGATCAAGAAGGCCTACCGCGGCAAGGCCAAGGAGCTTCACCCCGATCGCAACAAGGACAATCCGGAGGCCGAGGCCCAGTTCAAGGAGGTGAACGAGGCCTACGACTGCCTGAAGGACGAACAGAAGAAGGCGGCCTACGACCGCTTCGGCCATGCGGCCTTCGAGGGCGGCATGGGCGGTGGCGGTCCGCGCGGTGGCCCGCGCGGTGGCTATGGCCAGGGCGATTTCGCGAGCGCGTTCTCGGACGTGTTCGAGGACCTCTTCGGCGATTTCATGGGCGGGCGCGCCGGGGGCGGAGGCGGACGGTCCCGCGCGCAGCGCGGATCCGACCTGCGCTATAACCTGCGTGTCACGCTGGAGGAGGCCTACGCGGGTGTCCAGAAATCCATCAGCGTACCGACCTCGATCGCCTGCACGGCCTGCAGCGGCACCGGCGCGGAAGGCGGGGCAGAGCCGCAGACCTGCCCGACCTGTTCTGGCATGGGCAAGGTCAGGGCGAGCCAGGGTTTCTTCACGGTCGAACGCACCTGCCCGACCTGTGGCGGCGCCGGCCAGACGATCAAGAATCCCTGCAAGTCCTGCCACGGCGCCGGCAGGCTGGAGAAAGAGCGCCAGCTTTCGGTGAACATTCCGGCCGGCGTGGAGACGGGTACGCGAATCCGACTTGCCGGCGAGGGCGAAGCGGGGCTGCGCGGTGGGCCGGCGGGCGATCTCTACATCTTCATCGAGGTCCGCGAGCACGCGCTTTTCCAGCGCGACGGGGTGAACCTCTACTGCCGTGTGCCGGTCGCGATGATCGTGGCCGCGCTGGGTGGCGAAGTGGAGGTGCCGACGATCGACGGCGGCCGCAGCCGCGTGAAGGTTCCTGCGGGCACCCAGACGGGCAAGCAGATGCGGCTGAGGGGCAAGGGGATTCCCGCGCTCAGAGGTGGCGGGATCGGCGACATGCTGATCGAGGTCGCGGTGGAGACGCCGGTGAACCTTACGTCGAAGCAGCGCGAGCTTCTGAAGGAGTTCGAGCGGCTGAGCGAGGACAACAACCCGGAAGGTTCGAGCTTCTTCTCCAAGGTCCGCAACTTCTGGGACGGGATGAAGGGGTGAGCGCCGTCTGTATTCGCTCCAGTGGAGCGGTTGCGGGAACGAACGCCCGGAGCGCAAGCGCAGGTCCGGCAGCGGGACCCGCGGCAGCCTGAAGCTCGGCATCGATCGTCGCAAAAGAAAACGCGCCCCAAGGGGGGCGCGTTTCGCATTCCCGGTCAGGGAGCCTGACTCAGACGGTCTTCTTGCCCTTGATGGGCGCCCAGAGCCGCTTGTTGGTGAGGTAGAGAAGCACCGTCAGGAGGCCGAGGAACAGCACCGCGACGAAGCCCGCGCGCTTGCGCTCCATCATCTTCGGCTCAGCGGCCCACATCAGGAAGGCGCTGACATCCTTCGCCATCTGGTCCACCGTGGCGGGCGTGCCGTCTGCATAGGTCACCAGATCGTCCGAGAGCGGCGGTGGCATGGCAATCCAGCCTGTCGAGAAGGCGTGGTTCTCGTAGAAGGTCGAACCGGCCTCGTCCTTGGTTTCCTCGGTGTAGTCCGTCAGGATGGCGTGGATGTATTCCGGCCCGCCGATGCCGCGGAAGAACTGGTTGATGCCGAGCCCGTAGGGCCCGTGGAACCCGGCGCGGGCCTTCGCCATCAGTGAAAGGTCCGGCGCGCCGGCATCGAGGTTGCGCGGGAAGTTGTCGGTTTCCCTGCCCTCGCGGTCTTCGCCCGTCTCCTTGTCGGTGATGGTGAACTGCTTGGCATAGGCCCGCACCTGGTCCTCCGGCAGGTTCGGACCGCCCTCGTCCGCGAGCGTGCGGATCGGGACATAGCGCAGCCCGTGGCAGGCCATGCAGACCTCGGTGTAGACCTGCAGGCCGCGCTGGAGCTGGTGCTCGTCATAGGTGCCGAACGGCCCCTCGAACGAGAAGGCGATGTCCTCGATGTGTTGCTCGCCCGTGCCGGCCGCGAAGGCGCCGGTGGACAGCGCCAGGACGGAAGCGGCCGTGATTGCGATTCTCTTCAGCATCTCGATCGGTCCTTTCCGTTACTCGGCCGGATGGGTCTTGGCGCCGTAGTGCGCGTTGAAGTCGTCCTCGATCGTCGCGGGGGGCGTCGTCGGCTTCTCGATGACGCCGAGGATCGGCAGAATCACCAGGAAGTAGGCGAACCAGTAGGCGGCGCCGATCAGCGAGATGATCGAGTAGGGCGGTTCGGCCGGCTGGGAGCCGCACCACATCAGCACGACGAAGTCGATGACGAGAAGGTAGAACCACCAGCGGAACATCGGCCGGTACTGGCCCGAACGCACGTTCGACGTGTCGAGCCATGGCACCAGTGCCATGACGATGATCGAGCCGAACATCGCGATGACCCCGAAGAACTTGGCGTCGACGATGCCGAAGGTCACCCAGTTCGCCAGCATGACGATCCAGACGTCGGAGGTGAAGGCGCGCAGGATCGCGTAGAAGGGCAGGAAGTACCATTCCGGCACGATATGCGCGGGCGTCACCAGCGGGTTTGCCTCGGTATAGTTGTCGGGGTGGCCGAGGTAGTTGGGCATGAAGCCCACCACCGCGAAGAACACCACGAGGATCAAGGACAGCGCGAAGAGGTCCTTGATCACGAAGTAGGGCCAGAACGGCAGCGTGTCCTTCTCGGCTTCGGACTTGGAGGCGCGCCGCACTTCCACGCCGGTCGGGTTGTTGTTGCCGGTGGTGTGGAAGGCCCAGATGTGGACCGCGACCAGCGCCGCGATCACGAAGGGCAGGAGGTAGTGCAGCGAGAAGAAGCGGTTCAGCGTGGCGTTGTCCACCGCCGGGCCGCCGAGAAGCCAGGTCTGGATCGGCGCGCCGATGCCCGGGATCGCGCCGAAGAGGCCGGTGATCACCGTGGCGCCCCAGAACGACATCTGGCCCCAGGGCAGGACGTAGCCCATGAAGGCGGTGCCCATCATGCAAAGATAGATGATCATGCCGACAAGCCAGGTCACCTCGCGCGGGGCCTTGTAGGAGCCGTAGAAGAGGCCGCGGAACATGTGGATATAGACCGCAAGGAAGAAGAGCGATGCGCCGTTGGCGTGCAGGTAGCGCAGGAGATGGCCGCCGTTCACGTCACGCATGATGTGCTCGACCGATGCGAAGGCCATGTCCACATGCGGCGTATAGTGCATCGCGAGGACGATGCCGGTTGCGATCTGGAGGACGAGGCAGAAGGCAAGGACGATGCCCCAGATCCACCACCAGTTCAGGTTCCTGGGCGTCGGGATCATCAGCGTGTCATAAGAAAGCGCGACGATCGGCAGGCGACGGTGAAGCCACTGCTCGAACCCCGTCTTCGGCTCGTAGTGGTCGTGCGGAATACCGGACATGGATCAGCCCCCTCAGCCGAGTTTGATCGTGGTGTCGTCGGTG
>NZ_JAYRTX010000050.1:0-23122 GCF_041919395.1 Albidovulum sp. | reverse complement strand
GCCACCCCCGCGAAGAGGAGCCTGTAGGCCAACCGGTGGGCCGTGACCGGATCAACCATCGCCGGCCTCCGCCCCGGGTACGGGGGCCTCCGACGGCACTGCCTCGGGCGCCGCGGTGGGCGGCAACAGGGGCTGCACTGGCGGCGGGATGAGACCGCCCGCCTCGCTGATCTGTTCTGCCGGGTGGCTTCTGAGGACCCTGAGGAAGCTCAGGCGCTCGTAATCCGCGGCCAGCCGGACGCGCAGACGCCGGTCCGGCCCGAGTTCCACCTGGCCGACGAGAAGTCCGGCGGGAAAGACGCCGCCGTCGCCCGAGGAAATCACCCGGTCGCCAGGACGCACCTGCTCGGGTGCCTCTATGAACTCGACGGGCGGGGCGGGGCTGTTGTCGCCGACAAGCATCGCCCTCTGGCCCGAAGGCTGGATCGTCACCGGGATGCGGCTGGAGGCATCGGTGAGAAGGATCACACGGCTCGTGGTCTGGCCGACGCCCGAGATGCGACCGACAAGGCCAAGCCCGTCCATCGTCGCCCAGCCATCGACTATGCCGTCGCGGGCGCCGACGTTCAGGAGTACCGACTGGCGGAAGGGCGATCCGGAATCGGCCATCACGACGCCCGAGACGGAGGTGAGCTTGGGGTCGAGCCGCACCTGGTTCTGCGCCAGAAGCTTGGCATTCTGCTGTTCGAGCTGGACCGCCGCTTCCTTCCAGGACTTCATCTGCTGCAGTTCGCGGCGGAGTTCCTGGTTCTGCTCGTAGATGCGGGCGTAGGACTGGAAGCCCTCCACCATGCCGACGAGCTTCGTCACCGGGGCCATGGCCCAGTCCATGTTCGGCACGACCTTGTCGATGAAGGCGGCACGGACCCGTTCGATACGGGGGCTGTCGATGCGCCAGGCCAGGAAGATCGCGGCCAGCACAAAGAAGAGCACCGCAATCAGGATGCGGCGCACCGGCCCCTTGAAATCGGCATCGGCGTTGCGGTCTCTCGCCACAGGCGGCCTCGCGGTCGGCGCCGCGCCCCCGAGGGGCCCTGTGACGGGCCCCGGGAGGCTCAGCTGTCGTAGTCTATTACATGGCGGAGCTGTTTTTCATACTCCAGCGCCTTGCCGGTGCCGAGGGCGACGCAGTTCAGCGACTGGTCGGCGATGGAGATCGAAAGCCCCGTCTGCTCGCGCAGCGCGAGATCCAGTTCGCCCAGGAGCGCGCCGCCGCCCGTCAGCATCACGCCGCGGTCCACGATGTCGGCGGCAAGGTCCGGCGGCGTCGTCTCGAGCGCGGTCATCACCGCCTCGCAGATCTGCTGGACCGGTTCGGCGAGCGCCTCGGCGACCTGCGCCTGGTTGATCTCGATCTCCTTCGGCACGCCGTTCAGAAGGTCGCGGCCACGGATGGACATGGAGGCACCGCGCCCGTCGTCGGGCATCCGCGCGGTGCCGATCGAGGTCTTGATGCGCTCGGCCGTGGATTCGCCGACGAGCAGGTTCTGCTGGCGGCGAAGGTAGTTGACGATGGCCTCGTCCATCCGGTCGCCGCCGACGCGGACCGAGCGGGCATAGACGATGTCGCCGAGGCTCAGCACCGCCACCTCGGTTGTGCCGCCGCCGATGTCGACGACCATGCTTCCCGTCGGATCGGTGATCGGCATGCCGGCGCCGATGGCCGCTGCGATGGGCTCGGCGATCAGTCCCGCGCGCCGCGCGCCGGCCGAAAGGACCGACTGGCGGATCGCCCGCTTCTCGACCGGGGTCGCGCCGTGGGGCACGCAGACGATGATCTTCGGCTTCGAGAAGGTCGCCCGCTTGGCCACCTTCCGGATGAAGTGCTTGATCATCTCCTCGGCGGTGTCGAAGTCGGCGATGACCCCTTCGCGCATCGGCCGGATCGCTTCGATCGAGCCGGGGGTGCGGCCGAGCATCAGCTTGGCATCCTCGCCCACGGCGAGCACCTGCTTCTTGCCGTCCTTGACGTGGTAGGCGACGACCGAGGGTTCGTTCAGCACGATCCCCTTGCCCCGGACATATACGAGCGTGTTCGCCGTCCCGAGGTCGATCGCCATGTCCGACGAAAATAGCCCGCCCCAGCCTGCCATGATGTGTTCCCGTTTCCCCAAAGAGATTTGGGCCGGCGACTCGCCCGTCGCAGGCCGGGGCTCCTTATAGGCTTTGCGGGCAGGGGGCGGAAGGGGGCGCCGGGGGCGCCCCTGCGGGTTTCCGCCACAGGGGAAGAATCGAACAATTCGGGCGGGCCGGAGTGCCCTCGGCCCGCCGAACCTGTCAGGAAACCGACTTCAGCTCCTCCTCCGGCTTCGTCTTCTCGCGCCGCACGACGAGATTGTTCAGCGCGTTGACGTAGGCCTTGGCGCTGGCGACGACCGTATCGGTGTCGGAGGACTGGCCGGTGACGATCTTGCCGCCCTCCTCGAGTCGCACCGAGACGGTGGCCTGCGCGTCGGTCCCTTCGGTCACCGCATGGACCTGGTAGAGCGCGAGCCGGGCGCTATGGGGGAAGAGCTTCTTCACCGCGTTGAAGGTGGCGTCGACCGGGCCGTCGCCCTGCGCCGTCACCTGATGGTCCACGCCGTTGATCGTCAGGATCAGGTCGGCCGACTGCGGCGCCTCCGTGCCGCAGATCACGCGCAGGAACTTCACCTGCATCTGACCTTCGGCAGAGGTCGAATCGGTCATCAGCGCGAGGAGGTCGTCGTCGTAGACCTCCTTCTTGCGGTCGGCGAGCGCCTTGAACCGCACGAAGACGTCGTTGAGCTGGTTGTCGGCAAGCTCGTAGCCAAGCTGGCGCAGCTTGTCGCGCAGCGCCGCGCGTCCCGAGTGCTTGCCCATGACGAGGTTGGAGGCCGAAAGCCCCACGTCCTCGGGGCGCATGATCTCGAAGGTCTGGGCGTTCTTCAGCATCCCGTCCTGGTGGATGCCGCTTTCGTGGGCGAAGGCGTTCTTGCCGACGATGGCCTTGTTGTACTGCACCGGGAAGCCCGAGACGGCGGCGACCCGTCGCGAGATGTTCATGATCTTCGTGGTATCGACGCCGGTGGTATAGGGCATGATGTCGTGGCGCACCTTCAGCGCCATCACCACCTCTTCCAGCGCGGTGTTGCCGGCGCGTTCGCCGAGGCCGTTGATGGTGCATTCGATCTGCCGTGCGCCAGCCTCGACCGCGGCGAGCGCGTTCGCCGTCGCCATGCCGAGGTCGTTGTGGCAGTGCGTGGCGAAGACGATCTCGTCCGCGCCCGGAACCCGTTCGACGAGCATCCGGATCAGGTCGGCGGATTCGCGGGGCGCGGTGTATCCCACGGTGTCGGGAATGTTGATCGTGGTGGCGCCGGCCTTGATGGCGATCTCCACCACCCGGCAGAGATAGTCGTGTTCGGTCCGCGTCGCGTCCATCGGCGACCACTGGACGTTGTCGCAGAGGTTGCGGGCGTGGCTCACGGTCTCGTGGATCCGCTCGGCCATCTCGTCCATCGTCAGGTTCGGGATCGCGCGGTGGAGCGGCGAGGTACCGATGAAGGTGTGGATTCGCGGCCGCTTCGCGTGGCGCACTGCTTCCCAGCAGCGGTCGATGTCCTTTTTCTGGGCGCGCGCGAGGCCGCAAATCACGGCGTTCTTCGTCTGCCGGGCGATGTCGCTCACGGCCTCGAAGTCGCCTTCCGAGGCGATGGGGAAGCCCGCCTCGATGATGTCCACGCCCATCTCGTCGAGAAGCTCGGCGATCTCCAGCTTCTCGTCATGGGTCATCGTGGCGCCGGGCGATTGTTCGCCGTCGCGCAGCGTGGTGTCGAAGATCAGCACGCGGTTTCCGGGTCTCTGGTCGGTCATCGATTCATCTCTCTTTTTTTCCTTAGCTTGCCTGGCGCGGCGGTCACCTCTGAGCGGTCGCGCCGGAAGGCACGCTCAGAGGCGGCTAAGGAGGAGAAGGAGGCCACGAAGCGACGCCGCGCGAAGGGCGCGGTGGGTCTCGGCGATATGCAGGCTCCGTGTCATGGCGCGCGACTATAGGGGGGCGGCGCGAAAAGGAAAGATGGAAAAACGCCTCAATCGGAAGCGAGGTCGGCCTCGGCCGCAAGGCCGGCGCGCAGGCCGCGGCGCTGGCGCCCGATCTTCCAGTGCGGCCGCTCGGCCATGAGCCGGTCGGCGGCGCGGAGCGCGAGCCGGTGGTGTCCTCGGTCGCCGGCGCGCGCGAGGAGCGCCTCGACATAGGAAGGCGAGGCGAAACGCGCCCGCATCATCCGGTGGAAGGCCGGAATGTCGAGCGTGCCTTCCAGCGCGGCGTGGGCAAGCGGCTTCAGTTGCCCCATGCGCAGAAGCGCCGGCGGAAGCTTGTGGCCGAGGTGCGGCATCCTGAGCGGGATGGTGTTCGGCCCGGCGAGGCGCGCGGCATGGGCGGCATCCTCCGCTTGATGCGGGTCGAAGGCGAGGTAGAGCCGGCCCGCCGCGCCCGCCGCCTCGGCGGCGTCGGCATAGCCGCCGGTCCAGGGGAGGGTGCGACGGGCATATCTGTAGCGCGTCTCAAAGGGGGCGTGGACAGGGTCGAGCGTCGACTGCGGCGCGAAGGCGAGGATCGTCGCGCCGGGATAGTGCCCGGCGAAGGTCAGTGCCCCAAACCCGCCCATCGAGGAGCCGAACGCCGAGACCGCCCCGAAGCCGGCGAAGAAGCGCTCGGCAGCGAGCGCCTCCATGGCCTCGATCAGGGCCGCGTGGCGGAACCAGTCCTTGCGCTTGATCATGACGCCGAGCACGTCCCAGCCCTGCGCGGCAAGGAACTCGTGCCCCCAGGGCGCGCGGGTCTCGGTTTCCCGGGCCGAGGCAAGGTTGTCGTAGGTCACGACCAGACGGCGGGCGTCGCGGGGCGCGGGGCCCGGCGCGGGCAGGAAGGCGAGGAGATGGGCGGGCAGGTCGCGCGCAAAGCCTCCCGTTGCGGCGGCGCGGGCGCGGACGGTGTCGAAGGCAGCTTCCTCCACGACGTTTCCCGGTTCGACGCTGTGCCGCGCCGGCGTGGTGTCCGTCGTCATCTGCGGGCTTGCCCTTGAGGCCGGCCCTTCCGCCCCTGGGCGAGCCCGGGCCGAGGCTTTCCGGCTGTGATGGACCCTGGGCGGGCCCGGGTCGGCGCGGTCAATTGTCGGCGGGCGCGGTCGCGCCGTCCGCCGGCGGTGCGGTGCCATCCACGGGGGCCGCCGGTTCCGTCCCGGCCGGCGCGCCTTCGGCCGTGGCCGGTTTCTCCTCGGTCAGCGCACCCTCGGTCCAGACGCCGGCGGCGGTCTGGCCTGTAGCGTAGCGCATGACGCCCTCGCCCTGCCGCTTGCCGGCCTTGAACATGCCTTCGTAGACGTCGCCATTGGCGTAGGTCGCGATACCCGTCCCGTCGATCTCCCCCGCCGTCCAGCCTCCGACATAGCGGAATCCGTCCGGCATCACGATCTCGCCCTGGCCGTCGCGCTGCCCGGCGACGAACTCGCCGGTATAGACCGAGCCGTCGGCATAGCGGGCGACGCCCTTGCCTTCGCGGCTGCCGTCCTTCCAGTCGCCCTCGTAGGTGTAGCCGTCGGGATAGGTCATCTTGCCCGCGCCGTCGTTCTTGCCGCCCTTGAAGGCGCCTTCGTAGACCAGCCCGTTGGCATAGACCGCCTTCCCCATGCCCTCGATGACCCCGTCCTTCCAATCGCCCTCGTAGGTCGAGCCGTCGGCATAGGTGATCTTGCCCTTGCCGTTGGCGAGGTCGTTCAGGAACTGACCTTCATAGACCGAGCCGTCGGGATAGGTGACCTTGCCCGCTCCCTCGATCCGGCCCTCCGCCCAGTCGCCATCGTAGATGTAGCCGTCTGTGCCGCGGAAGATGCCCTTGCCCTGGCGCTGGTCCGCGACGAAGGCGCCCTCGTAGATGTCGCCGTTGGAGTAGGTGACCTTGCCCTTGCCCTCGCGCTTGCCCATCACGAAGCCGCCTTCGTAGATGTCGCGGTTGGGCTGGGTCAGCTTGCCTTGGCCGCTCATCTGCCCGTCGGTCCAGCCGCCCTCGTAGGTCAGCCCGTCGGCGAGCGTCAGCTTGCCCTGTCCGGCGCGCTGGCCGCGCAGGATGTCGCCCTCATAGACCGCGCCGTCCGGGTAGGTGATCTTTCCCTTGCCCTCCTTGACGCCCATCACCCAGTCGCCGTCGTAGGTGTAGCCGCCGGGGCTTTCCATCCGGCCCTTGCCGTGATGCAGCGCCTTGGTGAAGCCGCCGGTGTAGGTCGTGCCGTTGGCGTAGTGCGCGGTGCCCCGGCCCTCGATTTCGCCGGCGACCCAGTCGCCTTCGTAGGTGCCGCCGTCGGAAAAGGTGATCTTGCCCTTGCCCTGCGGCTTGCCGTTCACGAAGGCGCCTTCGTAGACCGAGCCGTTCGGGTAGCGTGCCGTGCCCTGGCCGAGGATCTCGCCCTCCACCCAGTCGCCGCTGTACTCGTAGCCGTTGGGCAGCCGGTAGGTGCCGCGCCCGTGCTGCTTGCCGTCCTTGAAGGTGCCCTCGTAGATGCCGCCGTCGTCGTATTCCTTGGTGACGACCTCCTGCGCGGCGACGTGACCGGCGGGAAGGACGGTCACGACCCCGGCCGTGATCGCCAGCGCGGCAAGTCCCGCCGCCGTGAGACCCTGTCTGCCCATCCGCTCCATCCTCGCTTCCTTGTCGCCGACCCGTGACTCGCACCCGCCGCGGCACGGGTCCGAACCCTAATTCCGCGCCCCCTCGGTGACAAGCCACAGGCGGCCTGACGACGGTGCGTTGCGCGAACCGATGCCCCGCCGGGCGCCTTGGACGCTTTCCCTCGGGCGCAGGTCTGGTAAGACAGGGGCGCTCGAGAGACGGAGACGCGCATGGCCGGTACATTCCGCCTGACCCTCGCACAGTTGAACCCCACCGTCGGGGACATTGCCGGCAACGCGGCGAAGGCGCGCGCCGCCTGGGCCGAGGGCAAGGCCGCCGGTGCGGCCATGGTCGCACTGCCCGAGATGTACATCACCGGCTACCAGACGCAGGACCTGGTGATGAAGCCTGGCTTCGCGGCGGAGGCGGAGGAATGGATCGCCAGGCTTGCCGAGGACTGTGCAGACGGCCCCGCACTGGGCCTCGGCGGGCCCTGGCGTGACAAGCAGGGGGCCCTCTACAACGCCTGGTTCGTGCTTCAGGGCGGAAATGTCCACGCCCGGGTATTGAAGCATCATCTGCCCAACGACACGGTCTTCGACGAGGAGCGGCTGTTTGAAAGCGCCCCCGTCAGTGGCCCCTATGCCGTGAACGGGGTCAGGATCGGAACGCCGATCTGCGAGGACGCCTGGTTCGACGACGTGACCGAGACCCTGGCGGAGACTGGGGCCGAGATTCTCCTTGTCCCGAACGGGTCGCCATATTATCGCAACAAGTACGACCGGCGCGTGAACCTCATGGTGTCCCGCGTCATCGAGACCCGGCTGCCGCTCGTCTACCTCAACATGGTCGGCGGTCAGGACGACCAGGTCTTCGACGGTGCGAGCTTTGTCCTCAACCCCGGCGCCGACCTCGCGCTGCAGATGCCGGCCTTCGACGAATGTATCCGTCACGTGGACTTCGAGCGCGGCGAGCACGGCTGGCGCGCGGTGCGCACCGAACTCGTGCCGCTGCCGGACGAATGGGAACAGGACTACCGCGCGATGGTCGAGAGCCTGCGCGACTACTGCGGCAAGTCGGGGTTCGGCAAGGTGCTGCTCGGGCTTTCCGGCGGGGTCGATTCCGCGCTCGTCACCGTGATCGCCGCCGACGCGCTCGGGCCTGACAACGTGCGCTGCGTCATGCTGCCGTCGGAATTCACCTCCGTCCATTCGCTGGAGGACGCCAAGGCGGTGGCGCAGGCACTCGGCTGCCGGCTCGACACCGTCTCGATCGAGGGCGCGCGGGACGCCGTCGAGGGCGCCCTTGCCCATCTCTTCAAGGGAACGAAACCGGGGGTTGCCGAGGAAAACATCCAGTCCCGCCTGCGCGGCCTGATGCTGATGGCGATCTCCAACAAGTTCGGCGAGATGCTGCTGACCACCGGCAACAAGTCCGAGGTCGCGGTGGGCTATGCGACGATCTACGGCGACATGGCGGGCGGCTACAACCCCTTGAAGGACCTCTACAAGACCCGCGTTTTCGAGACCTGCCGCTGGCGCAACGCGAACCACCGTCCCTGGATGAAGGGTCCGGCGGGCGAGGTGATCCCCGACCGCGTCATCGACAAGGCGCCCTCGGCCGAACTGCGCGCCAACCAGAAGGACGAGGACAGCCTGCCGCCCTATCGGGTGCTCGACGCCATCCTCGAACGGCTGATCGAGGGCGACCAGTCGGTGGCCGAGGTCGTCGCGGCGGGCTTCGATCGGGCGGTCGTTAAGAAGGTGGAACACCTCGTCTACATCAGCGAATACAAGCGCTTCCAGTCCGCGCCCGGGACCCGGCTGACGAAGAAGGCCTTCTGGCTCGACCGCCGCTACCCGATCGTCAACCGCTGGCGGGACAAGAGCTGAATGGCCGTTTCCGGCCTGCGTGGTCGCCCGTTGCCATGTCATGCCGCCGTTTCGCGGCTAGGATAGCCTCCTGCCATCAACGGGGGTGAGCCATGCTGACACGCATTCTTCCGGGCCTTCTCGCGGGGGTCCTTGCAGCCGTTCCTGCGGCGGCTGAGACGACGCTCAGGATCATGAGCTTCAACGTCTGGGGTGGGGGCGGCAACGAGGGCAAGGGGATAGAGGAGACGGTGGCCGTGCTGAAGGCTGCCAATGCAGACATCATCGGCATGCAGGAGACGCGGCTCGAGCCGGAGGACTGTACCGCCGAAAACTGCGCGGCGGTGGGCGAGTCGGTGGCGAAGGCCATCGCCGAGGCGCTCGGCTATCATTTCTACGACCAGACCCAGGCAAACCCCGCGCTCTGGGCCAATGCGATCCTGTCGCGCTATCCGATCGGGCCGGCAAGCGAACATGACCTCGGCGTGCCGATCGACGTGAACGGGGCCACGGTCTGGGCATTCAACATCCATCACGATGACGAGCCCTATCAACCCTACCAGCTTCTCGGGATCGAGTACGGGCCGGCGCCCTTCATCAAGACCGAGGCCGAGGCCCAGGAATGGGCAAACCGGACGCGGGGGCCGGCGATGGACCTGCTCTTCGCCGACATGGCGGCGGCCGAGGGTGCGGCGGCCGTCCTTGTCTTCGGCGATTTCAACGAACCTTCGGGACTCGACTGGACCGAGGCTGCCGTCGCGGCCGGTCAGCATCCCGTCAAGGTCGCGTGGCCGACGACCGGGCGGCTTCAGTCCGCCGGCTTCGTCGACACCTACCGTGCGGCCCATCCGGACCCGGTGGCGAAGCCGGCCTACACCTGGACTCCGCAGGGTGACGAGACCGACCCGGAGGACCATCATGACCGCATCGACTTCGCCTTCGCGAAGGCGGCGGCGCTCGAGGTCGTGAACGCCTGGATCGTCGGCGAGACGGGGCAGCGGACCGACCTTGCGGTCGATCCCTGGCCTTCGGATCACCGCGCGACTCTCGCCGAGATATCGTTCTGACTGGACGCGAGAGGGGCGTGGCGGCAGTATATCCGCATGGCCGGCAAGACCGCGCCAACCGCCGTTCCGGTCACGGACTTCATCGCCTCGCTGGAGGATGAACGCCGGCGGGGCGAAGCAGGGCGGCTTGACGCCATCTTCCGCGAGGCGACCGGCTTTGGCCCCGTGATGTGGGGGCCGACGATGATCGGCCATGGCCGCTATCATTATCGCTATGCCAGCGGGCGCGAGGGGGAGGCCCTCGCCACCGGCTTCTCGCCCCGCAAGGCCGCGATCAGCATCTAGATCATGCCCGGCTACGCCGATTTCGGCCAGATCCTGCAGGACCCCGGCAAACACCGCCGTGGCAAGGCATGTCTCTATTTCAACCGGCTCGACGACGTGGACGCGGGCGCTCTGAGACGGCTGATCCGCGCGGGTCCCGAGGACCTTGCGCGGCACTGGCCGGTGCGGCCCAGCCGAGAGGCGGTTCTGTGCCCTGGGGCACAGGTCCTATTCGCCGGTGCATGAAACGGTTTCTGCGTTGCAGCGTTATGTTTGGAGCGTACGTTTCCAATGGAGGGACCGATGTCCAGACCCAAGATCGCCGTCATCTTCTATTCCACCTACGGCACCAACCATGCCGTCGCCGAAGCTGCCGCCAGGGCCGCCGAGGCGGCGGGCGCCGAAGTGCGCCTGCGCCGCGTCCCCGAGACCGCGCCCGAAGCCGTTGTGAACGGCCAGGACGCCTGGAAGGCGCAGGCTGACAGGACCGCCGGCATCCCGGTTGCCACCGCCGAGGACATGGAATGGGCCGATGGCTACTTCATCTCCGCCCCCACGCGCTTCGGCGTCTCGGCAAGCCAGCTCCGGGCCTTCATCGACACGCTGGGCGGCGTCTGGTCGAAGGGCGGGCTTGCCAACAAGACCATCACCGCGACGACGAGCGCGCAGAACGCCCACGGCGGGCAGGAGGCGACGATCCTGTCGCTTTACACCACCGCGATGCACTGGGGCGCGATCATCGTGGCGCCGGGCTATACCGACCAGTCGATCTTCGAGGCGGGCGGCAACCCCTACGGCTATTCCGCCAAGGCCGGTGACTTCGACGAGAAGGGCCACGCGGCCGTGGCGCATCAGGCAAGGCGTCTCGTCGAGTTCACGAAGAAGATCGCCGCCTGAAACGGGGGCAAACGCTCAGACCGGGCCGACCTGACAGGCGGCGACCAGCCGGCGAACGTCCGAGGCGCGGGCAAGCTCCGTCGCCTCGGTCATTACCGCCGCGCTCGCCGCCGCCATCCCCTCCTGAAGCCCTCGGGACAGTGTTCGCCCGCGTGCCAGGGCGAGCGTGAAGGCGGCGAGGAAGCTGTCGCCAGCGCCGACCTTGCTTCTCACCGGCACGTCGGCGGCCTTCGCGAACCAGCGCGCATCTCGCGTGGCCATCACCGATCCGTCGGCCCCCCGCGCGATGACCACGACCTCGGCCGCGCCGCCGCGGACCAGGGCCTCGGCGAAGTCCGCCGTGTCGCCCCGGGTCTTCAGCCGGCTGCCGGCGAGCGCCGCCGCCTCGTGCTCGTCCATCCTGAGGACGAAGGCAGGCTGCTGCGAAGCCGCCGCGTGCGCAAGCGCCGCCCCGGAAGTATCGAGGACGAGCCGCCCGCCATGCCGCGCCAGCCGGGCGGCGAGAGTCGCGGGCAGGTCGTGACCAAGCCCGGGCGGCAGGCTGCCCGACAGAACCACCAGCGCGCCCGCCCCCGCCTCCCTGACGACGGCCCGGGTTGCGGCCTCTCCCCTTATCTTCGTCCAGTGCGGGCCGGGCATGACGAACCGGTATTGGCCGCCCGTTGCACGGTCGCTGACGGAGAGGCTCTCGCGCGTTTCGCCGGGGCCGGGGAAAGGGACGAAGTCGATCCCCTCCCGCTCCAGCAGGCCGGAGAGCCGCACCCCGGTCGCGCCGCCAAGGGCCACGAAGGCGCGCGCCTGCCCGCCAAGCCGCTGGATCATCCGCGACACGTTGATGCCGCCCCCGCCCGGGTCGGCGCGGGGCTCGTCGCAGCGCAGCTTGGGCCCCGGGCGGACGGCCTCCGCCGAGGTGGCGAGATCGAGCGCAGGGTTCAGCGTGACGGTCAGGATCGGGGTCATCTCGGGCCTCCCGACCGTCAGCCTGCGGGCGAATCAACACCTCCGCAAGGGCTGCGAGCTAGCCGAGCATGAACTGGTAGGACGAGGGCACATAGCGGAAGCCGTCGCCCTCGGCCGCGACGAATCCCGTCGCGGGAAACGGCATGTGGTAGCCGACAAAGGGGATGCGGTCGGCCGCGATCATGCCGAAGATCTTGCGCCGGGCCGCTGCGGCTGCGGGCTTGTCGGCGTCGAACTTGACGTCCCAGTCGGGGCGGGCGAGCGACCAGACGGGATGGTTTGCGGTATCGGCGGCGATCACCAGCGCCTTGCCGCCGTCTTCCACCATGAAGGCCATGTGGCCCGGCGTGTGGCCGAAGGCCGAAACGGCGGTTATTCCAGGGCCGACCGTCCCGCCATCGTCAAGCATCGTGGTCTTGTCCGCGAAGGGCCGCACGTTCTTGTCGAACAGCTCGTTCTCCGCGCCGGACCAGTGGTTGTGCTCGACGGCGCCGGCCACATAGACCGCATTGGGGAAGGTCGGCGCGCCATCGGTTGCCATGCCGCCGATGTGGTCGGGGTGCATGTGGGTCAGTACCACCGTGTCCACATCGCCGGGCGCGTATCCTGCCGCCGACATCGCCGCGGTGATCCCGGCGGCGTCAGTGCCCGTATCGAAGAGGATCAGCACCTCGCCGGTATTGACCAGAGTCGGGGTGAAGAAGAACTGCGCCATGTCGGTCGGCAGGAAGGCGGCCGCCGAGGCGGCGGCGAACTCCTCCTCGGAGGCGTTCAGGCCGAAGATACTATGGGGGTTCTCGACCGCCCGGGTCGCGGCCAGAAGCGTCGTCACCTCGAAGGCGCCGAGCATGAAGCGGCTGAACTGCGGTATCGCAGCGCCCTGCTGCGCGGCCCTTGCAAGGGCCGGTGCAGGTCTTGCCATGACGAGGGGCGCGCAGGCTCCGGCGAGAAGGGCGTGGCGGCGGGTCAATCCGATAGGCTGGGTCATCGCGTCTCTCCCTGTTGATAAGCAGTTAACACTACGTTCGGCCCACCGGTGTGGTGCTTCACGATCCCGTGTCCCGGCGCCTTCAGAGAAACAGCGCCAGAACGAGCGGCGCGATGAAGGCAGTGGCGACGGCGTTCAATGCCATGCCGAGTCCGGCGAAGGCGCCAGCGGTCGGATTGACCTGGAAGGCCCGCGCGGTGCCGATGCCGTGGCTCGCCACGCCGACGGCAAGCCCGCGCGCGCGCCAGTCGCGGATGCGAAGGGCGTTGAGGAGCGGCGTTGCCACCACCGCGCCGGCGATGCCGGTCAGGATCACCAGCACGGCGGTCAGGGTCGGCGCCCCGCCGATGCGTTCGGCGATGCCGATCGCCACCGGCGCGGTCGCGGACTTGGGCGCGAGCGAGGCGAGGGCCTCTCCCCGAACGCCGAGCCCCCAGGCGATGGCGACGGCGGATGCTGCGGCGGTCGCCGACCCGGCGAGGAGCCCGGCCGCGACCGGCAGGGCCGCGCGCCGGAGGCGCCCGAGGTTGTCGAAAAGCGGCAGGGCAAGCGAGACCGTCGCGGGGCCGAGAAGGAAGTGGACGAACTGCGCGCCCTCGAAATAGGTCCCGTAGGATGTGCCGGTCACCCAGAGGATCATGGCGAGTATGGCTACCGCCACGAGCACGGTGTTGACATAGGGCTTGCGTCCCGAGGCCCGGAAACAGGCATCGCCCGCCGCATAGGCGAGAAGCGTCAGTGCGAGCCAGAGGAGCGGCCCTTCCGAAAGGTAGCTCCAGAACGCCGTGAGGTCAGTCATCCCCGGCCCCCGTGAGACGCGCGACGAGGACAAAGGCACCCGCGCCAGCCGCGATGGCGAGGACGGTGGACACGACGAGCGCGACGAGCAGGGCGACGGCCTGCGTGCCAAGCGTGGAGATGTGGCCGACGACACCGACGCCTGCGGGAACGAAGAGCAAGGAGAGGTTGGCGAGAATGCCCTCGGCCGTGGGTCGGGCGAGGGCGGCGAAGCGGGGCAGCGCGACGAGAATGCCAAGCATCAGCAGCATCCCGATCACCGGGCCGGGCACCGCGAGCCCGAGGAGCCGGGCCGCCGCCTCGCCGGCAAGCTGGCAGGCGAGGAGGACGAGAAGGGTATGGATCATCGGCCGTTCTCCGCAAGGATGGCCGCAAGCTTAGGCGGAGGGGCGGCCGTCGCCAACGGCATCGTGCGGGGGCCCGCCCCCGCGTTGCCGTCCGGGCGTGCCGGACCCCCGGGTTGCGGCCCGGGCGTTCGGCGGGGAAGCCGTCCAGTGGACGAATTGCGATCCCGCCTCACTCCCACCAGCGGTCGATCTCGGCGATTTCCTCGTCGGACCAGCCGAAGTGATGTGCAAGCTCGTGGATCATCACGTGGGCGACGAGCTGGCCGAGCGTGACGTCGCCCCGTTCGGCCCACTCGTCGAGGATCGGCCGGCGGAAGAGCCAGATCGTGTCGGGCCGGTCCACCACATCCATCACCGATTTTTCGGTCGTCGGGATGCCGTCATAAAGGCCTGTCAGTTCAAACGGGTCCTCGACGTTCATGTCGTCGAGGATGTCCTCGGGCGGGAAATCCTCCACACGGATCACGACGCCACGCGCGGGCACGGCAAAGCGTTCGGGCAGGTCTGCCACCGTCGCCCGCGCCATCGCCTCGATCGTCTCCAGATCCGGCGCCGTGCGCCCAAGCCAGTCATTCATGCCGGTCTCCTTGCCGAGCCCCTCATATGGACAAAACGAGCAGCCTGTGAAAGAGGAAGACGCCCGAGGAGGCCCGATCCCCGTGAAAGGCTGGCCATGACCGTCACCCGCTTCGCTCCTTCGCCCACCGGCTACATCCACGTGGGCAATCTGCGTACCGCACTGATGAACTACCTGATCGCCCGCAAGACGGGGGGCACGTTCGTCCTGCGCCTCGACGATACCGACCAGGAACGCTCGAAGCAGGAATATATCGACGGGATCAAGCAGGACCTCGACTGGCTCGGCCTTCATTGGGACCGGATCGAGCAACAGTCCCTCAGGCTCGACCGCTATGCCGCGGTTGCAGACGAACTCAGGACCTCCGGCCAACTCTACGAGGTCTTCGAGACGCCGGTCGAGCTCGACCTCAAGCGCAAGAAGCTGCTGAACATGGGCAAGCCTCCGGTCTATGACCGCGCGGGGCTGGCGCTGTCCGAGGCTGAGAAGGACCAACTCCGTGCCGAGCGGGAGGGCTACTGGCGCTTCCGGCTTGACCAGGCGCGGACGGAGTGGGTGGACGGGATACTGGGGCCGGTCTCCATCGACACCGCGTCGGTTTCCGACCCGGTGCTGATCCGCGCCGACGGGCAGGTGCTCTACACCTTCGCCTCCTCCGTCGACGACGTGGACATGGGCATCACCCATATCGTCCGCGGCGCCGACCACGTCACCAACACCGCGACGCAGATCCAGATCATGCAGGCGATGGGCGGCACGCCGCCTGCCTTCGCGCATCATTCGCTTCTGACGGGGCCGCATGGCGAGGGACTTTCCAAGCGTCTCGGAACCCTTTCCTTGCGCGACCTGCGCGCCCAGGGCGTGGCGAAGGAAGCGCTCCTGAGCCTGATGGCGCGGCTCGGCTCCTCGCAGCCGGTGGACCTGAAGATGTCGCTGGACGAGATCGCGGCCGGGTTCGATCTGTCGCAGTTCGGCGCGGCACCGACGAAATTCGACGCCGAGGACCTCTGGCCGCTGACACGCCAGCGCAACCAGGCGCTGCCCTTCGCCGTGGTGAAGGACCGGATCCTCGCACTCGGCGTGCCGGAGGAGATGGCGGAACGGTTCTGGCGCGTCGCCTCGCAGAACATCACCACGCTCGCCGATCTCGACCACTGGTGGCGACTCGCCCGCGACGGGGCGGAGCCGGCGATCGCGCCGGAGGATGCCGAGTTCGTCGCGCAGGCGATGGCGCTTCTGCCGGCGCCACCGTATTCGGATACGACCTGGGCCGACTGGACTGCAGCGGTCAAGGAGAAGACGGGCCGCAAGGGCAAGGCGCTCTTCATGCCGCTCCGCCTCGCCGTCACCGGCGAGGCGACGGGGCCCGACATGGGCGAGTTGATGCCGCTTCTGCAGAAGGTGCGCGCCCGGGGCTGAGCGCGGGCGGGGGGCTCGTTCGCCCGCGCGCCAGCGAGTATTTCGGTCGCGGTGAAATCAAGGGCGGAGCCGTGCGAGTCCGAGGGCATCTGCATGGCTGTCGGCCAGTGCGCGTTCCGCCGCGCTGGCACGTTTGGCGCGCGGATAAAGCGGCCGGGCGCGGTCGTCCAGAAGCGCCGTCCAGCCCGCCGTGCTGGCGAAGAAGCGCGCGACGCCCGCTTCGCCGAATTCGGACAGGAACCCCTGCACCACCGTGTCGAGATAGCTGAGCAGGATCGGGCCCGAGGGGGCGGATGCAACCTTCGCCTCGTCCACCGCATAGATTTCCACCCGCCCGGCCCAGGCCGGCGCGGGCACGAGACGCCCGGGGTCGATGGCATGGCGACGGTAGGCAGCCTCGCGTGCATCGAGTGCGGCCCAGTCGCCCGAGGGGACGGCGGCGACGAGGCCGTCGATCTCCGCCGCCGCCGGTTCCACGGAGAGGAACGGATGGGGCCTGAGCGTCGTGTGCCGCCAGATGCGCCGCCAGCCGGCGAGACGGGCAGGCATCGCTTGCGCGTAGGCATGGGTCGCCCGGTTCACCAGCGAGCCGTAGCCGAAGAAAGCGGGATGAGGATCGGTCATGGCGGAATATGGCCGGGACGCGCCGTGCCGCGCAAGGGGACGGTTGCGTGCCCCAGGTCCGGCCGTATTCCATTGCATACCCTCTTGCCGAGCGAGGTCCTTCCGGGCTACCAAAACGGCGTCAGGATCGGGAGAATCCGGCGGTGGGAAGCCCCATGCGCCGGTGCCGAAGGAGCAACCGCCCCGGTAAACTCTCAGGCGCCAGGACCATCCTGACGACGGAACTCTGGAGAGACCCCGGACCTGATCCGGGGCGCCGAAGGGATAACGATCTCAGGCGGACGGACAGAGGGGGCATCGGATCGGGCGGGACCTCCGCCCTCGCGCGATGCCGTGCCGGCGGACCGGCCGGAAGGAAGGGGAGGGCGGCGATGGCTGACCTGCAACGGACGGTTCTTCATGGCCTGCACCTGAAGCACGGGGCCAGGATGGTGCCCTTCGCGGGCTACGACATGCCCGTGCAATATCCGATGGGCGTTCTGAAGGAACACCTGCACACGCGCGACGCGGCCGGGCTTTTCGACGTCAGTCACATGGGTCAGATCCTCCTGACCGCGAAATCCGGGCGGGTCGAGGATGCTGCGCGTGCGCTTGAACGTCTGGTGCCGGTCGATGTGCTGGGGCTGAAGGAGGGCCGGCAACGCTACGCGATGTTCACTAACGACGCCGGTGGCATCCTCGACGACCTGATGGTGGCGAACCGGGGCGATCACGTCTTCCTGGTCGTCAACGCCGCCTGCAAGGCCGCGGACCTCGCGCATCTTAAGGCCGGGCTGCCGGATTGCGACGTGGGGCTCGTGGAGGGCCGCGCGCTTCTGGCGCTGCAGGGACCGAAGGCGGAGGCGGCGCTGGCCCGGTTGGTGCCGGACGTCACGGACCTGAGCTTCATGGATGTGGCGATCCGCCAGTGGGACACCGCGGAGCTATGGATTTCCCGCTCCGGCTACACCGGCGAGGACGGGTTCGAGATTTCGGTGCCGGACCGCTTCGCCCTGTCGCTGGCCGAGCGCCTTCTGGCGATGGACGAGGTCGCGCCGATCGGTCTTGGCGCCCGGGACTCCCTCCGGCTCGAGGCGGGGATGTGCCTTTATGGCCACGACATCGACACGACGACGACGCCGGTCGAAGCTGGCCTCACCTGGGCGATCCAGAAGGTCCGCCGGACCGGTGGCGTGCGGGAAGGCGGGTTCCCGGGCTCCGGGCGCATCCTCAAGGAACTGGCCGAAGGGCCGGCGCGCCTCCGGGTGGGGCTGCTCCCCGAAGGCCGGGCACCGATGCGCGAGGGAACCGATATCTACGCCGGCAGCGACGGCGGCGCGCCTATCGGCCGCGTTACCTCGGGCGGTTTCGGCCCCTCGATCGAGGCGCCGATGGCGATGGCCTATCTTCCCGCGACCCTCGCGGAGGGCGACACCGTCTATGGCGACGTGCGCGGCAGGCGGCTGCCGGCGGTGATCGCGCCCATGCCCTTCCACCCCACCAGCTACAAGCGTTAACCAGCAGGGAATGACCGCAATGAAGTATACCGAAGATCACGAATGGCTCCGCCCCGAGGGCGATCTTGTCGTCGTCGGGATCACCAACCACGCATCCGAACAACTCGGCGACGTCGTCTTCGTCGAACTGCCCGATACCGGGAAGGCGGTCTCCGCCGGTGACGAGGTCTGCGTCATCGAGAGCGTCAAGGCGGCCTCGGACATCCGCGCGCCGCTCGACGGAGAGATCGTGGAGGTCAACCAGGAGATCGCGGACAACCCTGGGCTCGTCAACGAGGACCCAACCGGCAGGGCGTGGTTCTTCAAGATGAAGCTCTCCGATCCGTCGAATCTCGACGGCCTGATGGACGAGGCCGCCTACAAGGACCTGATCGGGTGACGTGATGGAGGCCGCGGGCCGCACCGACCGCGCCGAGCGTCTGATCGCCGCGCCTGCTGGGCGGGTGTTCGGGTGCTGGACGGACCCGGCGCTTCTGGTCCGCTGGCTCCCGCCCGAGGGGACGGAAGGCCGGACAGAGGCCTTCGATCCCCGGCCGGGCGGCGCCTTCAAGATCGTCCTGACCTATCTCGATCCGGAAGAACCCGGCAAGTCGGGCGGGGGAGAGGACGTGATCGCGGGCGCGTTCGTCGCCGTCGATCCGCCTTGCCACCTTGCCTTCGTCAGCCGTTTTTGCAGCGACGCCCCGAACCTTCAGGGAGAAATGCGCATGGACTGGCATTTCGACCCCGAACCCGAAGCGACGACGCGTGTGCGGATCGTCGCGTCGAACGTGCCGCCCGGCATCGCCCCGGAAGACCACGCCGCCGGCATGGCTTCCTCGCTTGCGCAGCTTGCCGCCCTCATCGAATGAACCGAAGGAACCTCCGGATGACGTTCACTCCCACCGACTACCGCCCATACGACTTTGCCAATCGCCGCCACATCGGGCCTTCGCCGGCCGAGATGCAGGAGATGTTCAAGGTGCTCGGGGTGAAGGACCTCGACGAGCTCATCGACCAGACGGTGCCGAAGATCCTGCGCCAGGAAAAGCCGCTCGACTTCGGCAAGCCCAAGTCGGAGCGGGAACTGCTGTGGTTCCTCAGGCAGGTGGCGAAGAAGAACAAGGTCTTCACCTCGATGATCGGGCAGGGGTTCTACGGCACCGTCACGCCCCCTGCGATCCAGCGCAACATCCTGGAAAACCCCGCCTGGTACACCGCCTACACGCCCTATCAGCCCGAGATTTCGCAGGGCCGGTTGGAGGCGCTCCTGAACTACCAGACGATGGTCTGCGACCTCACGGGGCTCGAGATCGCCAATGCCTCGCTTCTCGATGAGGCGACGGCGGCGGCGGAAGCCATGACCATGGCGCAGCGGGTGGCGAAATCGAAGGCCACGGCCTTCTTCGTGGACGAGAACTGCCATCCGCAGAACATCGAGGTGATGAAGGTGCGCGCGGCGCCACTTGGCATCGAGGTGATCGTCGGCGATCCGGCGAAGCTGAAGGCCGATGCCGTCTTCGGCGCGATCTTCCAGTATCCGGGCACATGCGGTCACCTGACCGACTTCACACCCCACATTGCCAAGCTGCACGCGGCGGGCGCCGTCGGCATCGTCATCGCGGACCCGCTTGCGCTGACGCTTCTGAAGGAACCGGGCGCGATGGGTGCCGACATCGCCGTGGGATCGACCCAGCGGTTCGGCGTGCCCATGGGCTATGGCGGGCCGTCGGCCGCCTACATGGCCTGCAAGGACGCGCACAAGCGGCAGATGCCCGGGCGCATCGTCGGCGTCTCCATCGACGCGCAGGGCGGCAAGGCCTACCGTCTGTCGCTCCAGACCCGCGAGCAGCACATCCGGCGCGAGAAGGCCACCTCGAACGTCTGCACCGCGCAGGCGCTCCTGGCCAACATGGCCTCGTTCTACGCCGTGTTCCACGGCCCCCTCGGACTCAAGGCGATTGCGCAGCGCATCCACCGGAAGGCGGTGCGGGTCGCGCGCGTTCTGGAGGGCGCGGGCTATGACGTCCAGCCGAAGGCCTTCTTCGACACGATCACGGTCGAGGTCGGCGCGCTTCAGCCGGTCATCCTGAAGGCCGCGCGGCGCGAAAGGATCAACCTGCGCAAGGTCGGCGCGACGAAGATCGGCATCTCGGTCGACGAGACGACGCGGAACGAGACGGTCGAACGGCTCTGGCGCGCATTCGGGATCGACCGCAAGGACGACGATTTCACGCCGGAGTACCGGGTGCCCGATCCGCTCCACCGTCAGTCGTCCTACCTCGAGCACCCCGTGTTCCACATGAACCGGGCCGAGACCGAAATGATGCGCTACATGCGCCGGCTCGCCGACCGCGACCTCGCGCTCGACCGGGCGATGATCCCGCTCGGGTCGTGCACGATGAAGCTGAACGCCGCGGCCGAAATGATGCCGATCACCTGGCCCGAGTTCGCGAACCTGCACCCCTTCGCTCCGGCCGATCAGGCAGAAGGTTACGCGGAACTTTTCCGCGATCTCTCGGCCAAGCTCTGCACCATCACCGGATATGACGCGATGAGCCTGCAGCCCAACTCCGGCGCGCAGGGGGAGTATGCGGGGCTTCTGACGATACAGGCCTATCACAAGGCCAGGGGCGAGGCGCATCGCCACATCTGCCTGATCCCGGTTTCGGCGCATGGCACCAACCCGGCCTCGGCGCAGATGGCGGGGATGACGGTCGTGGTGGTGAAATCGGCCGAGAATGGCGACATCGACGTGGCCGACTTCCGGGCCAAGGCGGAAGCTGCGGGCCGCAACCTCGCCGCCTGCATGATCACCTATCCCTCGACCCACGGCGTGTTCGAGGAAACGGTGCGCGAGGTTTGCGCGATCACCCACGAGCATGGCGGCCAGGTCTATATCGACGGGGCCAACATGAACGCCATGGTGGGACTGGTGCGTCCGGGCGACCTTGGCGGCGACGTGAGCCATCTCAACCTCCACAAGACCTTCTGCATCCCCCATGGCGGGGGCGGGCCGGGCATGGGGCCGATCGGCGTGAAGGTGCATCTCGCGCCGCATCTGCCGGGCCATCCGGCGACCGGTGGTCAGGAGGGCCCCGTGAGCGCGGCGCCCTGGGGTTCGGCCTCGATCCTGCCGATCTCCTGGGCCTATGTCCTCATGATGGGGGGCGCGGGCCTCACGCAGGCGACGAAGGTTGCGATCCTGAACGCGAACTACATCGCAAAGCGGCTGGAAGGGGCCTACGACGTGCTCTTCAAGGGAAAGGGCGGGCGCGTCGCGCATGAATGCATCCTCGACACGAGGCCCTTCGCCGACAGCGCCGGGATCACCGTGGATGACATCGCCAAGCGGTTGATCGACAACGGGTTCCACGCGCCTACGATGAGCTGGCCGGTGGCCGGAACGCTGATGGTGGAGCCGACGGAGTCGGAGACCAAGGCCGAGCTCGACCGCTTCGTCACCGCGATGCTCTCGATCCGCGAGGAAATCGCCGCCGTCGAAAGCGGAGAGATCGACCGCGAGAACAACCCCCTGAAGCACGCCCCCCATACCGTGAGCGCTCTGATCGGGACCTGGGACCGGCCCTACAGCCGCGAACAGGGCTGCTTCCCGCCGGCCTCATTCCGGGTGGACAAGTACTGGCCGCCGGTAGGCCGTGTCGACAACGTCTACGGCGACCGTCACCTCGTCTGCATCTGCCCGCCGGTCGAGAGCTATGCAGAGGCGGCGGAGTAGCGTCAGGCGCCCGCAGGGTTTGCGTCGTGCGGGCGTAGTTCTTCTGTAGCTCCGCGCGCGCGGGCATGGTCTTGGCCATGTTCGCGAAGGTGGAGTGGTCTGGGCTGAGCCCGGATCGACATCGAACGGAAACCACTATTTTCGGCCCCGCCGGCCTGTTCGCCCGGCGGGACTTTCGAACTGACGCTTTGCTCAGCCCGGAATGCGGGCCGCGTATTCGCCCTTGAGCTTTTGCCACATGTCCCAGAACGGCGCCGTCCTCGGGCCGCCGAGTTGCGCCTGAAGCACGTCGAGATGGGCGTGCCAGCCCGGTCCGACCATGAGGACCATGCCGCGATCCGGAATCTTGCGGTGGGTGAGCGTGAGGCGCACCTTGTCGCCCACGGGCGCAAGCGCGATCTCGACCTCGCTTGCCGTGCCGAAGGTGAAGGCGAGGCGGTGGGGCGGATCGACGTCGAGGATCCGGCTTGTCATGCTGTGTTCGGCGCCGAACCCTTCGGGACGGGTGCCGGAAGGTTTCGTCAACTCGTCATTGTGCCAGGTCATCTGGAACTCCGCCCCCCTGGTCAGCGGCATGTCCCCGGAGGCGAGCCATTTGCGGCGCTTCTCGCTTTCGGTCAGGTAGGACCACACCCGCTCGATCGGGCCGGGGAGCAGGCGTTCGATCTGGAGCGTGTCGGGGGCGGTGAGCCTGCCGTAGGCTTCAAGCGTTTCGGCGGGGGTCATTTCGAGTTTCCTTTCGGTTCGGGCGGTTTGGCGGCATCATCCTGCCGCAGGAGGTCTTCGAGGACGTCGAGGCGTTCGGTCCAGAAGCGCCGGTAGGTGTCGAGCCATTCATGCGCGGCGGCCAGCGCCTCGGGCTTGAGGTGGCAGACATGGGTGCGCCAGCGGATCTCGCGCCGGATGAGGCCGGCGGCTTCCAGCGCCTTGACGTGCTTCGAGGCGGCGGCAAGTGAGATCGCGTAGGGCTCGGCAAGATCGCTGACGGTGCGTTCGCCTTGCGCCAGGTCGCGGATCATGCCGCGCCGTGTCGGATCGCCGAGGGCGTGGAAGATGACGCTGAGCTGTGGTGATTCTGATTTAACCATAATGTTGAATGATAGCACTTGCGCTGTTTCAGTCAACTTATGTGTTGAATGATGGCCGGCGCGGTGCTGTGCGCTCCGCGCCGGGCGCTTTTCGCTGCCGGGAGAGTGATGTAAGGGAAGGATACCGCGCGCCGCCGGAGGGTCCGGGCGGGGCGAAGCTTCCAGCAGACGGGTGCCCGCTTGACCAACCTTCGCGAACTTAGGGCCATGCTCGATTGGCATCTGGGCAGCGCGCGCTGGTTGTTCATCCACATTCCGAAGAATGCCGGCGTCTCGATCCGCAAGGCGCCCGAACTTTCGGGACGCATCGTTTCGGCAGAGGCCTATTTCTACCGGAGCCGCGCCCAGGTGCGGGCGGTGCGTGCGGCAATGGCCGCGAAGGG
>NZ_JAYRTX010000049.1:0-23480 GCF_041919395.1 Albidovulum sp. | reverse complement strand
ACGCGAACGGCATAGCCAACCTGCACAATGCCCGACGGGCAGGAAGCGGCATCCTCAACATTGTCGGCGACCATGCGGTGCCGCATGTCATGCACGACAGCCCGCTGACGGCCGACGTCGATGCGCTTGTCGGCGCAACCTCGGACTGGCATGTCTTCGGCACGGAACCAGCGCGGATCGGCACCGATGCCGCGCGGGGGGTCGCGGCCGCCGCGTCCGGCCATGGCCGCGTGGCGAGCCTCGTTCTGCCGGCCGACGTCTCGTGGGGCTTTGGCGGGCTCTCCGCCGCGCCACTTGCCCCCGACGCGCCCCGCCCGCCCGATCCGGCCGCCATCGGAGCCGCGGCGAGGGCGCTTAGGTCGGGTCGTCGGGCGACGATGCTTCTCGGCACCCCGGCGGTGGTGGAGGATCTCCACCCCCTCCTGGCGGGGCTCTCCCGTGCGACAGGGGCGGAACTGATCGGCAGCCCGATGATCGCGGCCATCCCCCGCGGGCGCGGTCGGCTTGCCTTGCCCACCGTCGCCTATCCCGTGGACGAGGCGATCCGGCAGCTTGCCCCGTTCGACGTGGTGATCCTAGTCAACTGCCCGCCGCCGGTAGGTTTCTTCCTCTACCCGGGTCGGCCGAGCCTGATGCACCGTCCCGATGCCGAAGTCATTACGCTGTCGCGCACGGGGCAGGACGCCGGCGCCGCCCTTCGCGCCCTTGCCGCCGAATTGGGCGCCACTCCGTCGGCGATACCGGCCGCGGCTGGCGGGGTCCCCGGCGTTTCGGGCGCCCTGACGCCGGAAAGCTTCGCCGCCACGGTCGCGCGGCTTCTGCCTGCGGACGCCATCGTGGTGAACGAGGCGCTGACACTCGGCGGCGGGTTCGCGTCGGTGATGCCCCATGCCGCGCCGGTCGACTGGCTCACGGTGACCGGCGGGGCCATCGGGGGCGGCATTCCGCTCGCCACCGGCGCGGCCGTTGGCGCACGGGCGAGGGGCCGCCCCGACCGCCGCGTCGTCACGCTTCAGGCCGACGGATCAGCCGCCTACACGCTTCAGGCGCTCTGGACGCAGGCGCGGGAGAAGCTGCCGGTGACGACGCTTCTGCTGAACAACCGCGCGTATGCGATCCTCCTCGGCGAATATGCAAAGGTCGGAGCCCAGCCAGGCCAGACCGCGCGCGACATGATGAGCCTCGACCGCCCGACGCTCGACTGGGTTGCCCTGGCACGAGGCTTCGGCGTGGAGGCCGAGGCCGCCACCACGGTGGAAGAACTTGAACCCGTCCTGGCAACATCTCTTGCGCGAGACGGCCCGACCCTTGTCGACGTGCGCTTTGCCGGATGATGATGTCGCGCGACGCTGGAACGCCCGGCTCGCGAGTCCAAGCCGGCGACCGGCACCGACCGGCATCTGCAGGACGTTGGCGCCACCCGGAGCGGGGTGGCTTCGCCATTGTCCCGGCCGGTCTCACACGACCCGGCAGCCTGGTTGACGACCCATGTGAATGGGCGGTGCCGGGAGCGACGGTCATGCGTCCGCGAAGACCCTGTGCCTGGCCGATGGAGCGAAGCAGGTGCGCCTGACGCCGCTGGCGCGACATCGGACATGAGCGTATCATGCCGCTGTGTCAATCCATGCGTGGAGGAGGCCATGGAACTCAATGCCAGCCAGGTGACCGTGATGCTGCCGGTCCGCGATCTGGCCCGGGCGCGGGACTTTTACGAACGTGCGCTTGCGCTGCCAGTGGGTGAGCAGCGGCTCGACGGGAAGGTTGTCTACCGTTGCGGCGGCTGCGAGGTTGCGCTCTTCCCCAAGCCCGAGGGTACCAAGGCGGAACACACTGCGGTGAGCTTCCGTGTGGACGACATCCGCGCCGCCATCGCCGAGCTCGAAAGCCGTGGCGTCGTCTTCGCGGACTACGATCTGCCGGGGTTCAGGACGGTCGGCCATGTCTGCGTGCTCGGATCCGAGAAGGCGGCCTGGTTCAACGATCCCGAGGGCAACATCCTTTGCCTGCACGAGGACATACCTTCCGCCGCCGCCTGAACCGAGGGGACCGGCGCTGATCCCGTCGCGCCTCGATAGGGCGCTCGCGCGCGCCATCCGCTCCAGCCCCCCCTTCGTGTTCGATACACGCCACTCGTCGTCGCGTCGGGTGCGGGCCAGCCCGATGCCATAGACATCAGGTGGCGTGATCGTCGATGAGCGGATTGGGCCGGGCGAACCGCTCCAGATCGGGCTGGTCGCGGATGGTGATGCGAGCGCCCTCGACCGTCACGCCATAGGGCTGCAGGCCCTTGAATGCGCGGCTCAGGTTCTCAGGCGTCATGCCCAGCACCGAGGCAAGCCGGCGCTTCTCGTGATCGAGATCAAAACTCGCCGCCCCGCCTGCGCGTTTCTGCTGGCGCAGCACGTAGTTTGCCAGTCGTTCGAGTGATGTGCGCAGTTTCAGATCTTTCTGCGACTTGACTACCGACCGGTAGCATTGCGCCAGTTCCGACACGACCGCGCGGGCGAACTCGCCATCCACATCGAAGATCCCGCGCACGTCCTGGCTGGGAATCAGGATGATCCGGCTTTTCTCCAGCGTCCGGGCGGACATGAGGTAAGGGGAGTTGCGGATTGTCGCCGCAAGGATGAAGGACGAAATCGGCCGCACAGTGGCGAGGCTGGTTTCGCGCCCATTCCATCGTGCGAACAGATCGACGGACCCTGATATGAGCACGTGCAGGAAATCGCTGGGCTCGCCCTCGGAAATGAGGTCGATCTGCGGGGGAAAGTTCTGGACGTAGGCACCGCGCATCAGGGCCTGGAAATGCGCCTCCTGCATTCCAGCGAAGAGGTTGAGCGCACGAATCTCGGGATAATGGACCTCTGGCATGGTGGGAGCCCTATTGCCGCGTCCGGATCGTCTCCCCTTTTCTTGATAATTGTCAAGCATGCAATTGAAATTCGACGGGCTCGACTTGATCCGACCCACAATACCATCCGACATTCTTCTGCAAGTCATTTATTTCGCTGCGCTTTCGTGGTCATGTGATCTAGATCAAATCTTCGGCGCCCCGGCGACAGCAGGTGTGCGTGTGACCCCCTTGGGGTGATCATGCCATTCATGCCGGAGGCCCTGCCATGCAGTCCGTTGCCCCAGCTTCACGCGCCGATCAGACGCGCGCCCTGGGCCTGAGCACGATCGCTTTCACCGCCTGCTTTGCGGTCTGGACGATCTTTTCCATCATCGGTGTCGCCATAAAGGGCGAACTTGGGCTGAACGACACCGAGTTCGGGCTGCTGGTCGCGACGCCCATCCTGACCGGGTCGCTGACCCGCATCTTCCTGGGTGTCTGGACCGAAAAGTACGGCGGGCGGCTGGTATTCTCGGGGCAGATGCTGCTGGCGGCGCTGGCCACCTGGGCGCTGACGCTGGCGCACAGCTACGCGATGTATCTGGTCGCGGCGCTGGGTGTGGGGCTGGCCGGCGGGTCGTTCATCATCGGTGTCGCCTATGTCAGCCGCTGGTATGACGCGGGCCGTCAGGGCACGGCATTGGGCATTTTCGGCGCGGGCAACATCGGCGCGGCGGTGACCAAGTTCGTCGCGCCCTTCGTGATGGTGGCCTGGGGCTGGCATGGCGTGGCCAATGTCTGGGCCGCGGCACTGGCCCTGATGGCGGTGGTCTTCTTCCTCTTCGCGAAGGACGACCCTGCCCTCGTCGAACGCCGCCGCACCGGGGTCAAGGCGCCCGGCTTTGCCGAGCAGTTCGCGCCGCTGAAGAACCTGCAGGTCTGGCGCTTCTCGCTCTACTACTTTTTCGTGTTCGGCGCCTTCGTGGCGCTGGCGCTGTGGCTGCCGCATTACCTGATCGATGTCTATGGAGTGGATGTGCGCACGGCGGGCATGGCGGCGGCGTCGTTCAGCCTGTCGGCCAGCCTGTTCCGCGCCTATGGCGGGCATCTGTCGGACAGATTCGGCGCGCGGTCGGTCATGTACTGGACCTTCGGCTTTTCGCTGCTGTTCCTGTTCATGCTGTCCTATCCACCGACGGCTTACACCATCCAGGGCAGGGACGGCCCGATCACCTTCTCCACCTCGATGGGGTTGTGGCCCTTTGTCGTCACGCTGTTCGCGCTTGGCTTCTTCATGAGCCTCGGCAAGGCAGCGGTGTTCAAGCACATTCCGGTCTATTACCCCAAGCATGTCGGCGCCGTCGGCGGCCTGGTCGGCATGATCGGCGGCCTGGGCGGCTTTGTCCTGCCCATCGCCTTCGGTGCGCTGCTGGACCTGACCGGCATCTACACCTCGTGTTTTGTGCTGCTCTTCGCGCTGGTGGCCATCGCGCTGGCCTGGATGCATCTGTCGATCCGCGCAATGGAACGTGCCGCGCAGGGCGAGGCGCTGGACCGCTTGCCCGAACTGCCCGAGATGCAGGCCATCCACAATCCGGAGCGTACCGCCATGCCGCGGGTGCTGGAGGATTGGCGGCCCGAAGATGCGCAGTTCTGGGCCAACCGCGGGCGGGCTGTCGCGCGCCGCAACCTGTGGATCTCGATCCCGGCACTGCTTCTGGCCTTCTCGGTCTGGATGGTCTGGTCGATGGTGGTGGCGCGACTTCCCGCCATCGGCTTCGCCTTCGACCCGGAACAGCTTTTCTGGCTGGCGGCATTGCCGGCCCTCTCGGGCGCGACGCTGCGCATCTTCTACGGCTTCATGGTGCCGATCTTCGGCGGTCGGCTGTGGACCACTCTGTCGACCGCCTCCCTGCTCTTGCCGGCCATCGGCATCGGCTATGCGGTGCAGAACCCGGAAACGCCCTATTTTATCTTCCTGGTCCTGGCGCTCTTGTGCGGGCTGGGGGGTGCCAACTTCGCCTCGTCCATGGCCAACATCGGCTACTTCTTCCCGAAGGCCGAAAAGGGCCACGCGCTGGCGCTGAATGCGGGGCTTGGCAACCTGGGCGTCAGCGTCATGCAGTTCCTGGTGCCGCTGGTCATCACGATGGGCGTCTTCGGTGCCATGGGCGGCGCGCCGCAGGAACTGGTCGATGGTGGCCAGCTCTGGATGCAGAACGCGGGCTTCGTATGGGTGCCGTTCATCCTGGCCTCCACCATCGCGGCCTGGGCGGGAATGAATGACATCGCTGACGCGAAGGCCAGCTTTGCCCAGCAGTCGGTGATCTTCGGGCGCGTGCACAACTGGCTGATGTGCGTGCTCTATATCGGGACCTTCGGCAGCTTCATCGGCTATTCGGCCGGCTTTCCTCTGCTGTCGAAGATCGCCTTCCCCGATGTGAATGCCCTGCAATACGTCTTCCTTGGCCCGCTGGTTGGCGCGCTGAGCCGCGCCGGAACGGGGTGGGTCAGCGACCGCTTTGGCGGCGGCCGGGTCACCTTCTGGGTCTTCGTCGGCATGATCGCCAGCGTTCTTGCGGTGATCCTGTCGCTGCAGGCCGGGTCCTTCGCGGGGTTCTTCGCGGGGTTCATGGCGCTCTTCTTCTTCACCGGGGTCGGCAATGCCTCGACCTTCCAGATGATCCCGGTGATCATGGGCCGCGAAGTGCCGCGCCTGTTGCCGCAGCTGCAGGGTGCTGACCGCGCCCGCCAGATCGCCATGGAATCGGGCGGGATCGTCGCCTTCACCAGCGCCATCGGCGCCTATGGCGGGTTCTTCATCCCCAAGGCTTATGGATCGTCGATCGCCATGACCGGCAGCCCCATTGGCGCCCTGTGGCTGTTCCTGGTCTTCTACGTGCTCTGCCTGGCAATCACCTGGGTCGTCTACACGCGCCGCGGCGGGCTTCTTCACGACATCGAGCGCGGCACGGCCCCTGCCGCTCCGCAACCCGCACTATAACGAAAGGACGCCAGAATGAGCCACCTTCTCGACAGACTGAACTTCTTCAAGAGCAAGGAGCTGGAGCAATTCTCGGGCGGCTGGGGCCAAACCACAAGCGAGAACCGAGACTGGGAGGACACCTACCGGAACCGCTGGCGGCACGACAAGATCGTCCGTTCCACCCATGGGGTGAACTGCACCGGGTCCTGTTCCTGGAAGATCTACGTCAAGTCCGGCATCGTCACATGGGAGACGCAGCAGACCGACTATCCCCGCACCCGCGCGGGCCTGCCCAACCATGAGCCGCGCGGCTGCGCGCGCGGCGCCTCCTACAGCTGGTACCTCTATTCCGCGAACCGGGTGAAGAACCCGCTGATCCGGGGCGCCCTGATGCGCGCCTGGCGCAAGATGCGGCAGACGATGACGCCGGTGGCCGCCTGGGCCGCGATCCAGAACGATCCGGCCTTGCGCGCGAGCTACACCAAGACCCGCGGCAAGGGCGGCTTCGTGCGCGCATCCTGGGACGAGGCGACCGAGATCGTCGCCGCGGCCAACGCCTACACCGCGAAGACCTATGGCCCGGACCGCGTGTTCGGCTTCTCGCCGATCCCGGCCATGTCGATGGTCAGCTATGCGGCAGGCTCGCGATATCTGTCGCTTCTGGGCGGCACCTGTCTGTCGTTCTACGACTGGTATTGCGACCTGCCGCCCGCGTCGCCGCAGACCTGGGGCGAACAGACCGACGTTCCGGAATCGGCCGATTGGTACAACGCGGGCTTCCTGATGCTCTGGGGTTCGAACGTGCCGCAGACGCGCACGCCCGACGCGCATTTCTACACCGAGGTCCGCTATCGCGGCACCAAGTCCGCCGTGGTCAGCCCGGACTATTCCGAGGCTGCCAAGTTCGGCGACATCTGGCTGAACCCGCAGGCCGGCACCGATGCGGCGCTGGCGATGGCCATGGGCCATGTGATCCTGCGCGAATATCACCTCGACCGGCAGGCCGAGTATTTCGAGGACTACGCCCGCAAGTACACCGACATGCCGATGCTGGTGCGGCTGGATGAAAAGGACGGCCACCTTGTCCCCGGCCGGATGCTGCGCGCCGACGATTTCGCAGGCCACCTGGGGGAGGCGAACAATCCCGACTGGAAAACCGTCGCCTATGACGAGGCGAGCGGAAAGATCGTGGCGCCCAACGGTTCCATCGGGTTCCGTTGGGGCGAGGAAGGCAAGTGGAACCTCGAAGAGCAGGCGAACGGAAAAGAGGCCAAACTGCGCCTGAGCCAGATCCTCGACGGCGATCATGACGAGGTCGTCGGCGTCGACTTCCCCTATTTCGGCGGCGCGGCGACGGGGCATTTCGTGAAATGCGATCATCCCGAGGTGCTGACCCGCAACATCCCCGCCCGCCGCGTGAAACTGGCCGATGGGAGCGAGGCCCTCGTTGCCACCGTCTTTGACCTCTTCTGCGCCAATTACGGCCTAGACCGGGGTCTCGGCGGCGACTGGGTATCGAAGGATTTCAACGACGACAGCCCCTACACCCCGGCCTGGGCTGAAAAGATCACCGGTGTGGAGCGCGAGAAGATCATCGCGGTCGCCCGTGAATTCGCATCGAACGCCGAAAAGACCCATGGCAAGTCCATGGTCATCCTCGGGGCCGGTCTGAACCACTGGTACCACATGGACATGAACTATCGTGGCATCATCAACATGCTGGTGATGTGCGGCTGCATCGGCCAGGAAGGCGGCGGCTGGTCGCATTACGTCGGTCAGGAAAAGCTGCGCCCGCAGACGGGCTGGCTGCCCTTGGCCTTCGCTCTCGACTGGAACCGTCCGCCACGACAGATGAACGGCACATCGGCCTTCTACGCTCATACCGACCAGTGGCGCTATGAAACGCTGAACGTGCGCGAAATCCTGTCGCCGACCGCGCCCGCGGGCGACTGGGACATTTCCCTCATCGACTACAACATCCGCGCCGAGCGCATGGGCTGGCTGCCGTCCGCCCCGCAGCTGAAGACCAACCCGCTGGAGGTGGCAAAGGCGGCGAAGAAGGCCGGCAAGGAGATCAAGAACTACGTCGCAGAGCAGTTGAAATCCGGCGATCTGGAAATGTCCTGCCAGGACCCGGACGCCCCGGAAAACTGGCCGCGCAACCTGTTCGTGTGGCGCTCGAACCTTCTTGGGTCCTCGGGCAAGGGGCATGAATACTTCCTCAAGCACCTGCTGGGAACACAGCATGGCGTGATGGGCAAGGACCTGGGCGAGGAAGGCCAGGCCAAGCCTAAAGAGGCCGTCTGGCATGACGAGGCGCCCAAGGGCAAGCTGGACCTCCTGGTCTGCATCGACTTCCGGATGTCCACGACTGCGGTCTATTCCGACATCGTCCTGCCGACCGCGAGCTGGTATGAAAAGGACGACCTCAACACCTCGGACATGCACCCGTTCATCCACCCGCTGCAGGCGGCGGTGGACCCGGCCTACGAGTCGAAGTCCGATTGGGAAATCTTCAAGGCGATTGCGAAGAAGTTCTCCGAAGTCGCGCCCGAAGTGCTGGGCGTGGAAACCGACATCGTCCAGCTTCCGCTTCTGCATGACACCGCCGCCGAACTGGCGCAGGCGCATGTGCGCGACTGGAAGAAGGGCGAATGCGACCTGATCCCCGGCAAGACCGCGCCGAACTATATCGAGGTCGAACGGGATTATCCCAACCTTTACAAGAAGTTCACCTCGGTCGGCCCGCTCCTTGAGAAGCTTGGCAACGGCGGCAAGGGGATCAACTGGGACACCAAGCTGGAGGTCAAGCATCTGCGCGATCTGAACGGCGTTGTGCTGGATGAGGGCGTGTCGAAAGGTCAGCCCAAGCTGGAAACCGGCATCGACGCGGCCGAGATGATCCTGATGCTGGCGCCCGAAACCAACGGCGAAGTGGCCGTCAAGGCGTGGGAAGAGCTGGAGAAACCCACCGGGCGCCACCACGCCCATCTGGCGGAAGGCGCACATCACACCAAGATCCGCTTCCGCGACATCGCCGCTCAACCGCGCAAGATCATCTCGTCGCCGACATGGTCGGGGATCGAGAGCGAGGAGGTCTGCTACAACGCCGGCTATACCAACGTGCATGAACTGATCCCGTGGCGGACGCTCACCGGGCGCCAGCAGCTCTACCAGGATCACCTCTGGATGCGCGCCTTCGGCGAGGGTTTCGTCAGCTACCGCCCGCCGGTGGACCTCAAGACCATCACCGCCGCCGTCAACAACGATGCGTCCGAAGGCAGCCCGCATGTGGTGCTGAACTTCATCACGCCCCACCAGAAATGGGGCATCCACTCGACCTATACCGACAACCTCCTGATGCTGACGCTGAACCGGGGCGGGCCGGTGGTCTGGATGTCCGAGGTGGACGCGAAGAAGGCGGGACTCGTCGATAACGACTGGGTCGAGGCCTACAACATCAACGGCGCTCTGACCGCGCGGGTGGTGGTGTCGCAGCGGATCAAGCAGGGCACGCTCTTCATGTATCACGCGCAGGAAAAGATCGTGAACACGCCCGGATCGGAAAAGACCGGCAACCGCGGCGGCATCCACAATTCGGTCACCCGCGCCACGCTGAAGCCGACCCACATGATCGGCGGCTATGCGCAATTGTCCTATGGTTTCAACTACTACGGCACCGTGGGCAGCAACCGCGACGAGTTCGTGATCGTCCGCAAGATGAAGAAGGTCGACTGGCTGGATACGCCCGCGACCCGCAACGTGGAGGCAGCGGAATGAAAGTTCGTGCGCAAATCGGCAAGGTCCTTAACCTGGACAAGTGCATCGGCTGTCACACCTGCTCGGTCACCTGCAAGAACGTCTGGACCAGCCGCGAGGGCGTCGAATACGCCTGGTTCAACAACGTCGAGACCAAGCCCGGCACCGGCTATCCGACCGACTGGGAAAACCAGAAGCGCTGGAACGGCGGCTGGGTGCGGTCGGCATCGGGCAAGCTGCAACCGAAGCAGGGGGCGAAGTGGCGCATCCTGGCGAACATATTCGCCAACCCCGCCATGCCCGAGATCGACGACTACTACGAGCCGTTCGATTTCGACTATGACCACCTGAAATCGGCGCCCGACATGACGGCTTTCCCGACCGCGCGCCCGCGGTCGAAGATCACCGGCGAGCGGATGGAGAAGATCGAGAAGGGCCCGAACTGGGAGGAGATCCTCGGCGGCGAATTCGCCAAGCGATCGCAGGACTACAACTTCGAGAACGTGCAGAAGCAGATCTACGGTGAATACGAAAACACCTTCATGATGTATCTGCCGCGGCTCTGCGAGCACTGCCTCAACCCGACCTGCTCGGCCTCCTGCCCCTCGGGCGCGATCTACAAGCGCGAAGAGGACGGCATCGTCCTGATCGACCAGGAAAAATGCCGCGGCTGGCGGATGTGCATTTCCGGCTGCCCCTACAAGAAGGTCTATTACAACTGGGATACCGGCAAATCCGAGAAATGCACCTTCTGCTATCCGCGGATCGAGAGCGGCCAGCCGACGGTCTGTTCGGAAACCTGTGTGGGCCGCATCCGCTATCTGGGCGTCATCCTCTATGACGCCGACAAGATCGAGGCGGCCGCCAGCGCGGAACGCGAAACCGATCTTTACGGAGCGCAGCTTGACGTGTTCCTCGACCCCAATGACCCGGACGTGATCGCCGCCGCCCGCCGCGACGGCGTGCCGGAAGACTGGATCGAGGCCGCCAAGATCAGCCCGATCTGGAAGATGGCGATGGACTGGAAAGTGGCCTTCCCGCTGCACCCGGAATACCGGACGCTGCCGATGGTCTGGTACATCCCGCCGCTCTCGCCGATCCAGAACGCGGCGCAGGCCGGCCAGATCGCCATGAGCGACCAGATGCCGGATGTGCGCAGCCTGCGCATTCCGGTGAAATATCTCGCCAACATGCTGACGGCGGGCGATGAGGAGCCGATCGTCCATGCCCTGGAACGGATGTCGGCGATGCGACTTTACATGCGCGCCCTGACCGTCGATGGCGTGCGCGACGAGGGCATCGCCGCCCGCGTCGGAATGTCGGGCCGGATGATCGAGGACATGTACAAGATCATGGCCATCGCCGACTACGAGGACCGCTTCGCGATCCCCACGGCGCACCGCGAACAGAACGAGGCAGGCGCCGATATCCGCGGCGGCTGCGGGTTCACCGATGGCAATGGCTGTTCCACCGGCGAGACGGGCAAGACCAGCCTCTTCGGCGGCAAGAAGAAGTCCTTTGCCCTACCGCTGGAGTCGTTCTGATGATGGACCGCACACTCAAGGCGCTGTCGCTGACACTCAGCTATCCCACTGCGGAATTGCAGGGGGCGATGCCGGACATCGGCGACGTGCTCGACTCCGATCCCCGTATCGGGCCGGACACACGAGCGGCTTTGCAGGCGCTGACGGCCGATCTGGCGCAGGGCGACCTCTACGACCTGCAGGAACGCTATGTCATGCTGTTCGACCGGTCGCGCACACTGTCGCTCAACCTCTTCGAGCATGTCCACGGCGAAAGCCGTGACCGGGGCGGAGCGATGGTCAGTCTGATCGAGACCTACCGTTCTGGCGGCTATGAGCCCGCCACCACGGAACTGCCGGACCACCTGCCGGTACTGCTGGAATTCCTGTCGACGCGCCCGAAAGGCGAAGCGCAGGACATCCTGGCCGACGCGGCGCATATCCTGAACGCTCTTGCTGCCCGCCTGTCCCGGCGCAACAGCGGATACGCCGCCGCGTTCACCGCCCTTTCGGCGCTGGCAGACGCGGCCCCGGATGCCGAGGCGCTGGCGCAAATGCTGGCCATGCCCGACGACGATCCGACCGACCTCGAGGCGCTCGATTCGGTCTGGCAGGAAACCGAGGTCACTTTCGGCCCCGACCCCAATGCAGGCTGCCCGCAGGCGCGCGACATGCTGGCGGCGATGGACGCGCCCGCGACAACCACGCCCCGACACGCGGCGGAATGACAGGAGAAGACCATGCACCAGTTTCTCTTTGGTATTTATCCCTACATCGCCCTGTCCGTCCTGCTGGTCGGCTCGATCGCACGCTATGAACGCGACCCCTTCACCTGGAAAACCTCGTCCAGCCAGTTGCTGCGGCGCCGGCAGTTGATCATCGGGTCGATCCTGTTTCACGTCGGTGTGCTGATCATCTTTTTCGGCCATCTGATCGGGCTGCTGACCCCGATTGCGGTGTTCGATGCCCTTGGCATCAGCCATGGCGCCAAGCAGTTGCTGGCCGTGGTCGCGGGTGGCGTGGCCGGTGCGATGGCGCTGATCGGCGGGGGCATGCTGTTCCACCGCCGCTGGACCGATCCGCGCATCCGCAAGACCTCGAGCTTTGCCGACATCGCCATCCTGGCCTTGCTGCTTGCGCAACTCGTGCTGGGGCTGGGCACGATCTTCGTGTCGTTGCAGCATCTGGATGGGCATGAAATGACAAAGTTCATGACCTGGGCACAGATGATCTTCACCTTCCGCTCCGGCGCGGCGGACCAGATCGCGGATGCCGCGCTGGTGTTCAAGCTGCATCTATTCCTGGGCCTGACGATCTTTCTGGTCTTTCCGTTCACCCGTCTGGCTCATGTGCTGTCCGGCTTCTTCGCGCCGCTGCGCTATCTCTTCCTGAGGCCGGGGTATCAGATCGTGCGGTCGCGCCGCCGCCGCCCGCTGGACGACCGCCGCCGCGCCTTCGACCAGCAACAGGCCAAGACCGGCCCTTCGGCCTCGACCCCGGCGGAGTGACCGCGATGAATGTGGCACTTTTCCCCGAAGTCGTCGTCAACGGCGAAACCATCCCCTCGGCGGCCATCGCCGCCGAGGCGCAGAACCACACTGCCCCCAAGGACAAGCCCGGCATCGCCTGGCGCAAGGCGGCTCAGGCGCTGGCGATCCGCGCGCTGCTGTTGCAAGAGGCCCGGCAGCGCGGGCTGACGCCCGACCCGCTCGAACTGGCCCCCAGCCGGTTCGAGACCGAGGACGAAGCCCTGATCCGCGCTCTTCTGGATCAAGCTCTGAGCATTGCGCCCGTGACCGAGGAAGCGGTTCGCGCCGAATGGGCGCGCGATCCTGATCGCTACCGGTCCGCACCGCTATGGGACGTCTCGCATATCCTGTGTGCCTGCGATCCGCGCAATGATGCAGAGCGCGCGACGGCCGAGGCACGCGCCAGAACGCTTCTGGCGAGATTGGACGGCGACGCCAAGGGCTTTGCCGCCGCCGCCCGTGAAAGCGATTGCGGATCGAAAGCGTCCGGCGGCCACCTCGGTCAGCTCGGACCGGGCGATACCGTGCCGGAATTCGAGACCGCGCTGCGAAGCCTGCCCGAGGGCGGCATGACGCCCGAACCGGTGCTGTCGCGGCACGGCTGGCACATCATCCGCCTGAACGCCACCGCACCGGGGCAGGTGCTGCCCTATGACACCGTCCGGCCCAAGATCGCGCAGGCGCTGGAAAAGGCGGCATGGGCCCGCGCGTCGCGCGCGTTCGTCGCGGGGCTGGGCCGTTGCGCGACGATCACCGGCGCAAGCCTCGATCCGATCTGAGTCCGGATGCGAGGCGGATGATGAACCGGACAGCATCATCGCTGCGCGGCACCGGCGACCAGCCCACCGACATCGGGCTTCTGTCCCGCCCGCTGGATTTCATCAGCGAGGATCACTTGCGTGAACGGCAGATCTGCGCCCGAATCGATGCCCTTGCCCAGGCCGAAAAGTTTGACCGCGGGGCGGGTCTGTCCGTTCTTCGGTTCCTGAACGAGGAACTCGTCGTGCATATCCGCGACGAAACCGAGCATCTCTTTCCGCTTCTGTCACAGCGGTGCACCGAGGAGGACGCAATCGACACCGCGATCAACCGGATCAGGGCCGATCAGTGCGAGGCGATGATCCTGCTCCCCGATCTGCGCGCGCTCCTCGTTGATTGTCTGGATACCGGCGCGGCCCCGAATGCCGATCAGCGCGCGCTATTGACCCGTTTTGCCGCCCATGTCCGGCGCCATCTGGTGGCCGAGAACGCCATCCTCCTGCCGATCGCCCGCGCGCGGCTTTCAAGGTCCGATCTGCGGTCGCTGTCGCGCCACATGCGGACCCGCCGGGGGCTTCCCGACGCGGCGGGAACACCCGACACTGAATGATCGTCTGCGCCGCAATCGCGACTCGTCATTCCGGCGCCGTCACAGAAGCCGGCCCGTTTCACCCGCGTTGCCGCACTTCAGGTATCTGAATCCTTCCGGATCAGCTGTTCGGACAGCCGGTTCCGGCGAATGTCGCCGCTGGCCTCGATCCGGGCGAAGTCCATGTCCTTCGCATCATGGTGAACGTGATCCGCTCCCCGGACATAAATCATCCTTCAATGATATTTGGCGGATGAGGTGGGATTCGAACCCACGGAACCTTTCGGTTCGCTGGTTTTCAAGACCAGTGCCTTCAACCGCTCGGCCACTCATCCGTCGCCGGAATTCGGGACCGGTGCCTTCAAGCACTCGACCGCGTGTCCGGTGACGCCCCATAGCTTTGTACACGCGATTCTGAAAGCGCGGGGCGCGCTGAAATCCGCGTGTGCCGCCGGAGGCGGACTTTTCTTGCCCTCTGCGAGCGGCTAGTATGCCGCCAAGCGCGGAAACGGCGCAGAATTTCGGGCATGACCGCGGGTCGCAGGCCGGAGGGCAGGGCGGCCTCGTGGCTTGGGCAGGACGCACGGGGCAGGCCGGGCGGGAAATCGGGGGCGAGCATGACACTTCGGGCAAGGGCGCGATTCGGGCTGGCCTGTGCCACGGCGCTGACGCTGGCGGGATGCGTCGCGGGCACGGGGCCCCGGAAGGAAGCCGCGGACGCGGCGCCTGCGGGCGCGGGTTTCTCGCCGGTCTCCGTCGCGCGCGACGTGGAGGCGCCGCAAGTCTTCAACGTCACGGGGCAGGGCCTCTGGGATGGGCGTCCCTCGCTTGGTGGCGTCTGGGTCGCGCATTCGAGCGTGAAGGATCCCGAACGGGTGATCATCCGTAACGTCAAGAACGGAAAATCGGTCGTCGGCGCGCTTTTCCGGCGCGAGCGGGATCTGCCGGGGCCGGGGCTCCAGATCTCGTCCGATGCCGCCGAGGCGCTCGGACTTCTCGCCGGACAGCCGGCCGAAGTGACGGTTGTCGCGCTGCGGCGCGAGGAAGAGCCGGTACCGGTCGATGCCGAGATCGGTCCCGACGAAACGGCAGTTGCGGCAGTTCAAGCGGATGCGGCGGGTGAGGTCGCGGACGCGCCGGAAACGCCTGTTGCGTCGGACTCGCCGGCAACGGCCGAAGCCGCAGCCAGTGCGTCGCCTGATGCCGACGGGGAAGCTGCTGCGGCAACCGATGCGGGCGCGGCTGCGACTCCGGCGCCGAAGAAGTCCGGCGGGCTCTTCGGCTTCCTGAAGAAGAAACCGAAGCCGATGGCGCCGGACGCGGAAGCCGTGGCTGCCGGCGCCGGAACCGGAGCCATCGAGCAGACGACGCTCGATCCGGTCGCGGCCACCGCCTCGGCCGCGCTCGACCGCGTGGAAGCCCAGACTGCGCCACAGGCGGTCGCCGCCGCGCCGGCCGCGATCAAGCGCGGCTATATCCAGATCGGCATCTTCAGCACCGAGGCCAACGCAAACCGCGCGTCGGAGCAGATGAAGGGCGCCGGCATGACCGCAACCGTCCGCACCGACCAGAGCGCCGGAAAGACCTACTGGCGTGTCATCGTCGGCCCCGCCGCCACTGTCGCGGAGCGCGACGCGCTCGTGGCCCGCGTGAAGGGCATCGGCTACCCCGACGCATATCCCGTATCCAACTGATAGGAGCCCCGGCACCGCATGGTCAGAGCCGCCGTCATCCTCGCCCTCGCCCTTCTCGCCGCCTTTCCCGCGCGCGCCTTCGACACGCTTGCCGGCGCCGCCTGGGTCTACGACATGGAAACCGGGACGGTGCTTCTGGCGAAGAACGCTGATGAGGCGTTGCCGCCGGCCTCTATGTCCAAGCTGATGACGCTGAACATGCTGTTCGAGGCGCTGAAGGACGGGCGGGTACGGCTCGACGACACCTTCGCAGTCTCGTCGAAGGCGCGGGCGATGGGCGGCTCGACAATGTTCCTGAACGAGACCGACCGGCCGACGGTGGAGGAGTTGATCAAGGGGATCATCGTCAACTCCGGCAACGATGCCTGCGTCGTCGTCGCGGAGGGGCTTGCCGGCAGCGAGGAGGAATTCGCCAAGAAGATGAACGAGCGCGCCCGCGCAATCGGAATGACGAAATCGACCTTTGCAAATGCCTCGGGCTGGCCACACCCGAACCAGCGCATGAGCATGCACGACCTCGGTGTGCTCGCCGTGCGGCTCATCGCCGATTTTCCCGAATACTACGGTTACTTCGCGCTGACGGAGTTCGAACACGACGGCCGCGCGCCGGATAACCGCTTCAACCGCAATCCTCTGCTGTCGATGGGGATCGGGGCGGACGGGCTCAAGACCGGCCACACCCAGGAGGCGGGCTTCGGTCTCGTCGGATCGGCGGTGCAGGGCGGGCGCCGGATCGTCTTCGTGGTGAGCGGGCTCAGGGATGCGACCGAACGGGCGGAGGAGTCGCAGCGCATCGCGACCTGGGCCTTTCGCGAATTCGCGCTGAAGACGGTCGCGCCGGCCGGCAGCCGGATCGCGGAAGCCGATGTCTGGCTCGGCGCGGCCTCGCGCGTGGGCCTGATGGTCGAGAAGGACGTCCGGATTCTTATCCCCTCGCTGGCCCGCGACGCCCTGAAGGGCGAGGTGGTCTATACCGGCCCGCTTGAGGCGCCGATCGAGGCCGGCCAGAAGCTCGCCGATCTTGTCATCGCGGTGCCGGACATGGAGCCGGTGACCGTGCCGCTCGTCGCCGAGCAGGCCGTGGGCAAGGGCGGCTTCTCGACCCGGCTCCGCACCGCCTTGGGCCGGGTGGCGACGCGCGTCATGGCCGAGGTCGGAAGCTGACGGTGTCGGACCGGTCTGCGGCAATGTTCATCACGTTCGAGGGGATCGACGGCTCGGGCAAGTCCACCCAGGCGCGGCTTCTTGCCGAGCATCTCCGCGCAAGCGGGCACGCGGTCGTGCTGACGCGGGAGCCAGGCGGGTCGCCGGGGGCGGAGGAAATCCGCCGGCTGGTGCTCGAGGGCGATCCTGACCGCTGGTCGGCCGAGACCGAGATCCTCCTTTTCACCGCCGCCAGGCGCGACCATCTGGAGCGGGTGATCGAGCCCGCGCTTCGGGCGGGCAAGATCGTCATCTCCGACCGCTTTGCCGATTCCACCCGGATGTATCAGGGCGTGTCGCGCGGCGACCTGCGCGGCGTGGTGGACAAGCTCCACGCGCTGATGATCGGCCGAGAGCCCGACCTCACTTTCGTCATCGACATGGACCCGGACCTCGGCCTGGCGCGCGCCAGGGGTCGCAACGGGACGGAGGAGCGGTTCGAGGATTTCGGGGCGGACCTCCAGCGGAAGATGCGCGCAGGCTTCCTCGCGCTCGCTGCCGAGTTTCCCGACCGCTGCCGGGTGATCGACGGCAACCGTCCGGCAGAGATCGTCGCGGCAGAGGTCGCGGCGGTGGCCGACGGGGCCCTCTCTTGACTGACGACGCGATCCCAGAGCCCGACCGTGTGGAGGGCGCCCCCCATCCGCGCGACACGGTCCGGCTTTTCGGGCAGGAAGCGGCGGAGATGACGTTCCTCGATGCCTATGCCGCCGGGCGGCTCCATCACGCCTGGCTCCTGACCGGCCCCCTCGGCGTCGGCAAGGCGACGCTCGCGTGGCGGATCGCGCGGTTTCTCCTCGCCACGCCGGAAGACGGGGGCGGCGGCCTCTTCGGCGGCGCGCCCGACACGCCTGATACGCTTGATATCGACCCCGCCCATGGCGTGGCCCGCCGCCTCCATGCGGGCTCCGAAGGCCGCCTCTTCGTCCTCCGCCGCGCCTGGGACGAGGACAAGAGGCGGTTGAAGACGGTGATTACCGTAGACGAGGTGCGCCGGCTCGCAGGCTTCCTGCACCTCTCCGCACCCGACGGCGGGCGGCGCGCCGTGATCGTCGATCCGGCAGACGAGATGAACACGGCGGCCGCCAACGCGCTGCTGAAGATGCTGGAGGAGCCGCCCCCCGGCGTGACCTTCCTTCTTGTCAGCCACCAGCCCTCGCGGCTCTTGCCGACGATCCGCTCGCGCTGCCGCGAACTCAGGCTCTCTCCCGTCTCGCCGGCCGATCTTTCGGCCGCCATCGCCGCGGCGGGCGCGTCAAGCGAAGACGGGGCCGGCCTCGCGGTGCTGGCAGGCGGTTCGGTGGGCGAGGCGATCCGGCTTGTCAATCTCGACGGGTTGCAGACCTACGCTGCCATCGTCGCCTTGTTCGCCACACTCCCCCGTCTCGACCGGCCCGCGGCCATCCGGCTGGCCGAAAGTGCCGCGCAACGGGGCGCGGAGGAGCGGCTCGATCTTCTCCTCGCGCTCATGGACCTCTTCCTTGCGCGCCTCGCCCGCGCCGGGGCGCTGGGCCACGCCGGCGCCGAGGCGGCGCCTGGAGAGGCCGCGCTTCTGGCCCGGCTCGCGCCCGACGCGGCAGCCGGGCGCCGCTGGGCAGGACTGCAGCACGGCCTTGGCGCGCGCGCCCGCCACGGCCGCGCGGTGAACCTCGACCCGGCCGCGCTGGTCCTCGACATGGTGCTGAAGATCGACGAGGCTGCGCGCGAAGGCGCGCTCTGACGCCTCGCGCAGCCGGTTGGTAGAGGCGATTTTCATTGCCGGAAAAACACGCTAAGGCAGGCGCATGACGAGCCCGCCGCAGATCACCGACAGCCACTGTCACCTCGATTTTCCCGAATTCTCGGGTCAATTGGCCGACATCGTCGCCCGGGCCACGGCGGCCGGCGTGCACCGCATGGTGACGATCTGCACCCGGCTCGCGAACGAGGCCATCGTTCGCGCCATCGCCGAGGCGCACGAGGGCATCTACTACGCAGCCGGCATCCACCCGATGCGGGCAGCCGAAGATCCGCCGGTGACGGTGGACGCGCTGCTCGCGCTCTCGCGGCATCCGAAGTTCGTCGGCATCGGCGAAACCGGACTCGACTATCACTACACCGCCGAAAGCGCCGCGCTGCAGCAGGCGTCGCTGCGCGTCCATGTCGCTGCCGCGCGGGAGACGGGCCTGCCGCTCATCATTCATGCCCGCGCCGCGGACGACGACATGGCGCGCATCCTGACCGAGGAATACCGAGCCGGTGCCTTTTCCTGTGTCATGCACTGCTTTTCCTCGGGGGCGGAGCTGGCACGGGAGGCGCTCGACCTCGGCTTCTATCTCTCCATGTCCGGGATCGCCACCTTCCCGAAAAGCCAGGAGTTGCGCGACATCTTCGCCGCGGCGCCGGTCGACCGCATCCTTCTCGAAACCGACGCGCCCTATCTCGCGCCGCCCCCGCATCGCGGCAGACGCAACGAGCCGGCCTATACCGCCCACACCGCCCGCGTCGGCGCGGAGCTGTTCGGCCTTTCCTACGAGGAATTCGCCGCCGTGACGGAGGCGAACTTCGACAGGCTCTTCAGCCGCGCGGCGAGGAAGGCCTGACATGGCGCGGCTCAGGTTCACCATCCTCGGCTGCGGGTCTTCCGGCGGGGTGCCTCGCATCGGCAACATCTGGGGCGCCTGCGACCCGACGAACCCGAAGAACCGCCGCACCCGCTGCTCGCTCCTGATCGAGCGCTTCGAGGGGGAGGGCGCCACCCGCGTCCTGATCGACACCTCGCCGGACATGCGCGAACAACTCATCCGCGAAGCCGTCCCCGGACTCGACGCCGTCTTCTACACGCATTCCCACGCCGATCATGTGAACGGCATCGACGATCTGCGCCAGATCGTCTTTCTCACGCACAGACGGGTGCCGGTCTGGGCCAGCGGCGAAACCCAGAACGAACTGATCTCCCGCTTCGGCTATGCCTTCGTGCAGCCCGACGGCTCCTCCTACCCTCCGATCTGCGATCTTCACACGATCCGCGGCCCGGCGACGGTGGAAGGAGCCGGCGGCGCGATCACGCTCGACCCGTTCGAGGTGGATCACGGCGACATCGACGCGCTCGGCTTCCGGATTGGCGATCTCGTCTACCTTCCGGACGCGCTGAAGATCCCCGAGCCGGTCTGGCAGAACCACCTCGCGGGGGTCGACTGCTGGATCGTCGACGCGCTTCGCCGGACGCCGCACCCGACGCACGCGCACCTCGCGCTGGCGCTCGACTGGATCGCCCGCGCGAAGCCCCGCCGCGGTATCCTCACCAACATGCATGTCGACCTCGACCACGCGACAGTCGAGGCGGAGACGCCCGCCTACGTCAGTGCCGCCTACGACGGGATGGTGCTGGACTACGAGGTCTGATCCCTTGGGCCTGCCGCTCTCGGCGCTTCTCGACGTCACCCTGCCGGTCTTCCTGGTACTCGGCTTCGGCTACCTCGCGGTGCGGCTCGGGTTGTTCTCGGATGCGGGCGTCGAGGGGCTGATGAAGTTCTCGCAGGGCTTCGCGATCCCCTGCCTTCTCTTTCGCGCGATCTCCACGCTCGATCTTGGCCAGACCTTCCAGTGGCCGCTCCTCCTGTCGTTCTACAGTGGCGCGACGGCGGGATTCCTCGCCGGGCTTCTCGGCGCGCGGTTCCTCTTCGGCCGCCCCTGGCAGGACGCGGTGGCGATCGGCTTCTGCGGCCTCTTCTCGAACTCGCTCCTCCTCGGCCTGCCGATCACCGAACGCGCCTACGGGGCGGATGCGCTCGATGCGAACTACGCGATCATCGCGGTGCATTCGCCCTATTGCTACGCGCTCGGAATCACCGTGATGGAAGTCGTCCGCCATTCCGGCCGCGGCGTTCTCTCGACCGTCGGTGCGGTCTTTTCGGGAATGCTCCGCAACCCGCTCATCATCGGCATCGCCGCAGGTTTCGCCGTCAACCTCTCGGGCGCGGCACTGCCGTCGGTCCTGACCGAGGCGCTCGATCTCATGGTGCGCGCCGCGCTTCCCGCGGCGCTCTTCGGGCTCGGCGGGGTGCTTGTCCGCTACCGGCCCGAGGGCGACCTCCTGACGGTGTTTTTCGTCTGCGGGATCTCGCTTGTCATCCATCCCGCGATCACCTGGGGTCTGGGGCAGGCGATGGACCTCGGCCAGGCGCCGTTCCGTTCGGCGGTGGTGACGGCAGCGATGGCGCCCGGGGTCAACGCCTATCTCTTCGCCAACATGTATGGCGTGGCCAAGCGGGTCGCCGCGACGACCGTCCTCGTGGCGACGGCGCTCTCGGTTCTGACCGTCTCGGCCTGGCTCGCGGCCCTCGGCTGAGGGCGGGCGGTCAGGTGGGGCTCATCCCCCGCAACCGCTCGGACCGGCGGCGGAGAAGTTCGACCGTTGTAAGCAAGACGACCGAGAAGGCGACCAGCACCGCGGCGACCGCGAGGATGGTGGGCGAGATCTGCTCGCGCAGGCCCGTGAACATCTGCCAGGGCAGTGTCTTCTGCGAGGCCGAGCCGACGAAGAGCACCACGACCACCTCGTCGAACGAGGTGATGAAGGCGAACAGCGCGCCCGAGATCACGCCCGGCATGATGAGCGGCATCTGGACCTTGAAGAACGTCCGGACCGGCCCCGCGCCCATGTTCGCCGCCGCCCGCGTCAGTGACCGGTCGAATCCCACGAGCGTGGCGGTGACGGTGATGATGACGAAGGGGATGCCCAGCACCGAGTGGGCAAGGACGACCTTGATGTAGCCGGAGATGTCCTTCGAGAGGCCGACGGTATCCTCCATCCATATCCCGAGCTTGGAGTAGAAGAAGAACATCCCTGTCGCAGAGATGATCAGGGGCACGATCATCGGCGAGATCAGGATCGCCATGATCGCGCGGCGGCCCGGAACATGGCTCTGGCTGAGCCCGATCGCGGCGAGCGTGCCGAGCGAGACCGAGATGATGGTGGCGAGAGGCGCGATGATGAAGGAGTTCTTCAGCGGCCGCGTCCAGTCCGGGTTGCTGAGAAAGTCCCTGAAATGCTTCAGAGAGTAACCCTCCGGGTCGAGCGCCAGCATCTTCGGCGTGAAGGTGAAGAAGTTCTCCGCGTTGAAGGCGAGCGGCAGCACGATGATGATCGGGGCAATCAGGAAGAAGAAGATCAGCCCGCAGATCACCCGGAAGCTGTTGTGCCAGAGAACCTCGCCCGCAGTCGCATAGACCGGGACGCCGGCGCGATAGGCGCCGGTCGCAAGCCAGTAGGCGATCCACGACAGGACCAGTCCGATGAGAATGCCCGCAACCCCGCCGGCCACGCCGCCAATTGCGGCGCCAAGGGCCGCGAAGACGACGGCTGCGCCGATCCGCCCGGCCGTTCGCTGCGGCACGAAGGCCGCGAGCACGAAGGCGAGCGCGGCGGCAACGGCGGCGCCACCCGCGATGCCCGCGGGAACGTTGCCCTTCGCCGTACCGACGACGTAACCGACGAGTGCCCCCGCCAACGCCATGACCGGGAGGGTGAAGCCCATGAGGCTCGGTTTGGGGATATCCGGAGCAATGTTCATGGCGTCACCCGAGCTTCACGTTGTCGATGCCGACGATCTTGTCGTAGGTGTAGTAGAGCAGGAGCACCACGCCGAGAAGGATGGCCCCCAGCGCCGCGGCCAGGCCCCAGTTCAGCGACGACGATATGTGGAACGCGATCCGGTTCGAGATGAAGACGCCCTGCGTGCCGCCCACGAGTTCCGGCGTGATGTAGTAGCCGATCGCGAGGATGAAGACGAGGATCGAGCCGGCGCCGATGCCGGGAACCGACTGTGGGAAGTAGACCCGCCAGAAGGCCGTCCAAGGCGTCGCGCCAAGCGACCTGGCCGCACGCAGATAGGTGGGCGGCACCGTCTTCATGACCGAGTAGAGCGGCAGGATCATGAACGGTAGGAGAATATGGGTCATCGCGATGATCGTGCCCATCTGGTTGTTGATCATGACGAGCCGGTTCCCGTCGTCGACGATCCTGAGCCAGACGAGAATGTCGTTGATCACGCCCTGCTGCTGCAACAGTACCTTCCATGCCGAGGTCCGCACCAGAAGCGAGGTCCAGAACGGCAGGAGCACGAGGATCATCAGCAGGTTCGACGTGGAGGCGCGCAGGTTCGCCAGAAGCCAGGCCACCGGATAGCCGAGCACAAGGCAGGAGACGGTGATGAGGAGCGACATCCACATCGTGCGTGCGAAGAGCTTGATGTAGATCCGCTCCTCCGGCGGGCGCACCGCGATGCCGTCCGCGCCCTTCTCGAGGTCGACGGCGTTCAGGAAGTAGCCGGCCGTGTATGGCGCGCTGTAGGCCTTGATCGTTTCCCAGGTGCTGACCGCGCCCCAGCCCGTGTCCATGTCGAGGAACGCGTCCTTGTAGGAAAAGCTGTCGCCGGCAATGGCGGTCGAGGTTGCGGCGATCAACGTGGCCTGGGCAGAGGGCAGGGCCGCGGAGGCCGGGTCGGGGTTGGCGCCGAGGTCCTGGGACAGCGCGTCGTAGAACACGCGCCACGGCTTCGTCGTGGCCGGATTCTTGCCCGCGCCCTGCACGTCCTTCACGAACACCTGGTAGGCATGTGCCG
>NZ_JAYRTX010000048.1:0-23698 GCF_041919395.1 Albidovulum sp. | reverse complement strand
GTCCTGATGGTCCAGCAGAGCGCCTCGATCGAACCGACGATGCCGTCGCGCTGAGCCGCGCCGGGCGTCAGTCGAAGATGCCGGTCACGCGGCCGAGCAGCATGAAGGCGCGGGCGGTGCGGGTTTCGGCCAGCGACGCGATCTCCTGATCGGTCGCGTTCTTCTCGAACTCCGCGAAGGTCTTGTCGAAAAGCCGCAGGAAGTGGTGAACGGTGTCGCGGAAGATCGTGTCCTGTCGCATCCGCCCGGCCGTCAGCGCGAGGCTGGAGCGGTCGCGCACCCCGCCGAGCGCTGCAATGGTCTTGCCCCTTTCGCCCTGGGCGAAGCGCCGCCAGATTTCGGGCCGGGCCCGGTCCGGGCGCAGATCGTCCATGTAGATCCCGTCCTGGCTGAGCAGCGTCAGCGCGTCCTGTGCGGCACGGATGAGCTTGGCGAGCCCTCGGTCGTCGAGTGCCCGTCGCAGAGCCCGGAACCCCTCGCGGTCGTTCTCGCTGTCGGGGAAGTTCAAGGCGCGGATGAAGTCGGCGACAGATACCGGCGCGGCCTCGGATTCGGCGGGGGTGCCGAGTGCGAGCGTGGGCTGTTCTTCGGCTGCCGCCGATGCCGCGCCCGGCGGAACGAAGGCGGCCTTGCGGTCGGCCGAGGGCTGGACGGCTTCGGCATCGCGCCGCGAGGTGAACGTGGCGATCGCGGTCTCGGCCTGTTTGGCCGCTGCCGCGATCTCCTCCAGCCGTTTCTCGACCGAGGACTTGGCGAGGCCGCCCTGTGCCTGGGTGACGTAGGCCTGGCGCATAGCGTCGATGGCAGCCTGAAGCCGCTGCGTCTCGTCCTTCATCGCGCGCGCCGTCCTGAGCGTGACGACCGCGATCCAGATCAGCGCGAGTGGAAGGAAGATCGCCACCAGCACCATGACCGTGCCGAGCGACCCGCCCGAGCTGCTGCCATCCCCGGCAAAGAGAAAGAAGCCGCCGACAAGCGCCAGCCAGATCAGGCTGACCACCCCGGCGATGATCTCGGCCGGGCCGACCGCGGTCGCGGAAGAGGACCGGCTGTAGAGGCCGAACCCGATCCGGTCCCCTCCGGCCCCGTCCGACTGCTGCCCGTCCGACATTTCCACCCCTCCGTGCCCCGCCGGTCAGACGTAGCGGATGCTCACGACCTCGTAACTCTTCTCGCCGCCGGGTGTGCGTACCTCGACGCTGTCGCCCGCGTCCTTTCCGATCAGCGCCCGCGCGAGCGGCGAGCGGATGTTCAGAAGACCCCTCTCGATATCCGCCTCGGCCTCGCCGACGATCTGGTACGTACGCTCCTCGTCGCTGTCCTCGTCCACAAGAGTCACGGTCGCGCCGAACTTGATAGCGCCGGACAGTGACGCAGGGTCGATCACCTCGGCGCGGGACAGGATGGATTCCAGTTCCTTGATCCGCCCCTCGACGAAGCTCTGCCGCTCGCGTGCCGCATGGTATTCGGCATTTTCCGACAGGTCGCCATGCTCGCGCGCCTCGGCGATGGCCCGGATCACGGCCGGTCGCTCGACCGACTTCAGCGTCTTCAGTTCCTGGTCCAGCGCGGTGTGTCCCGCGCGGGTCATCGGTATCTTTTCCATCTTCGCCTGTACGAGAAAGGTGGTCGTGAAAATGCCCGGATTATGCGCAACATTAGCTGTAAACCCGGGATATGCCTTGGAAGTCAATAGGCGCGCGGCGGCAGTCGCTGCGCGTCGCTGGATTTGGCCGGGGCGCGGGCGCGGTGACCTAGTGAGACTGTTCTTCCGTATTTGCGTCGTCTATGCCCTGATCTCGCTCGCCGTCATAATGCTCGTGCGCGACGTCGGGTTCGAGTTGCTGTTCGAGGCAGGTCGTGCCACCGTCGAGTTCGCAACTGCGATCCTCTCCGTCGTGAAGTGGACGCTTCCTTTCCTGCTGGTCCTGCCCTTCCTCATCGGACTGCGCGGTCTTGCCGCGAACCTCGGGAATCTTTGCTATGCGCTTGCGGGAAGCAGTCTCCTTCAGGCCACGTTCTCGCTCGTGAAGTCCTCGATTCCGTTCGTCGTTCCCTTCTATGCCGATCCCCCCTTGGCCGCGTTCGACCGCTGGCTTCACGGCGGGGTCGATGCCTGGGTCATCGCCCATCGCTGGGCCGGCCAGATTCCGGTCGCACAGATATTTCCCCTGTATCTGGAGGTCTGGCTATTTCCGGCAGTCGGTTTCGTCGTCTTCCTTGCCCTCGCCGACCGGGATCGGGAGCGACAGATGCGGTTCATCGCCCTCTACTTCACCTGCTGGGTGCTTCTCGGCACAGCCCTGGCGGTCGCCGGCGCGTCGGTCGGGCCGGTGTTCTACGATGCGCTCGTAGGCGGCGACCGGTTCGAGGCGCTGACTGCCGCCCTCGCCGCCTCGCCCATGGCAACCAACAACCTGGCAGACGTGCAGGAATATCTCTGGGCGTCCTACGAGCGTCGCGGAGTTGCCCTAGGCTCTGGCATCTCGGCCTTTCCGAGCGTTCATGTCGCGGTCGCGACGATGGTCGCCCTCTACATGGCGGAACGCCGGTGGTGGCTAGCGCCGCCGGGCGTGGCCTTCGTGGCCGCGATCCTCTTCCTGTCCGTCTATACCGGCTACCATTACGCCGTTGACGGGTATTTCTCGATTCTCGTCGTCGCCGCGATCTGGGCGGCACTGCGCGGGATGCGGCCCGCCGCCTCCGGGATCCGGCCGGTGGGCCTGCGTCCGGATACGGGCGCTGTGGCGTCGTAGCGCCGCCGCGTCGTTGTTGCCTCCTCCCCCCCGGTAAGCTAACGATCTGTCCCGACATGGATGGCGGGACAGAACGGCGAAGGGGGAGCAGATGGCGGACGTGATCAGGGAATCGATGGAATACGATGTCGTGATCGTCGGGGCGGGGCCGGCGGGGCTGTCCGCGGCGATCCGTCTGAAGCAGGCCGACCCTGACCTGAACGTCGTCGTCCTGGAGAAAGGCTCCGAGGTCGGCGCCCACATCCTCTCCGGTGCGGTTCTCGATACCTCGGGCCTCGATGCGCTCCTCCCCGACTGGAGGGAGAAGGGCGCCCCGATCACCGTCGAGGTGAAGCAGGACAACTTCTACATTCTCGGCCCCGCAGGCCAGGTCCGCATCCCCAACTGGCCGATGCCGCCCCTTATGTCCAACCACGGCACGTACATCGTATCGATGGCCAATGTTTGCCGCTGGCTGGCGCAGGAGGCCGAGGCACTGGGGGTGGAGATATTCCCGGGCTTCGCCGCGTCGGAACTTGTCTATGGCGAAAAGGGCGAGGTGAAGGGCGTCGTCGCCGGCGTGATGGGTCTCAACGCCGACGGCACGCCGGGGCCGAACTACGAGCCGGGGATGGAGCTTCTCGGCAAGTATGTGTTGCTGTCGGAAGGCGTGCGCGGTTCTCTCGCCAAGGAGGTGATCGCCCGCTACGAGCTTTCTAAAGGCCACTGCCCGCAGAAGTTCGGCCTCGGCATGAAGGAGATCTGGGAGATCGACCCCGCCAAGCACCGCGAGGGCACGGTGACGCACACGATGGGCTGGCCGCTCGGGCGGAACGCGGGTGGCGGCTCGTTCATCTACCATCTCGAAAACAACCAGGTTTATGTCGGTTTCGTGGTGCACCTGAACTACGAGAACCCGCATCTCTACCCCTACATGGAGTTCCAGCGCTTCAAGCACCACCCGATGGTCGCGGAACTCCTGAAGGGCGGCAAGCGGGTGGCCTATGGCGCCCGCGCCATTTCCGAGGGTGGCTGGCAGTCGATCCCGAAGCTGGTTGCGCCGGGCGTGGCGCTCCTCGGCTGCTCGGCGGGGCTCGTGAACGTGCCGCGTATCAAGGGCAACCACAATGCGATGCTCTCCGGCATCGCCGCGGCCGAGGCGGCTGCGGCAGCGATCAAGGCCGGACGGTCGGGCGACGAACTGGCCGCCTACGAGGCCGACCTGCGATCGGGCCCGATTGCGAAGGACCTCAGGCGGGTGAGGAACGTCAAGCCCATGTGGTCGCGCTGGGGAATGATCCCGAGCCTCGTCTTCGGCGGGCTCGACATGTGGACGAACAACCTCTTCGGGGTTTCGCTCTTCGGCACCCTCAGGCACGGCAAGTCGGACGCGGCGGCGACGGGCGAAGCGGCGAAGTTCCCGAAGATCGACTATCCGAAACCGGATGGCGTGCTGTCTTTCGACCGGCTGACGAACGTCGCCTTCAGCTTCACCAACCACGAGGAAAGCCAGCCCTGCCATCTGCGGCTGAAGGATCCTTCCGTGCCGATCGCGGTGAACCTGCCGAAATACGCCGAACCGGCGCAGCGGTATTGCCCGGCGGGCGTCTACGAGGTGATCGAGGGCGAGGCCGGTCCGCGGTTCCAGATCAACTTCCAGAACTGCGTCCACTGCAAGACCTGCGACATCAAGGATCCCAGCCAGAACATCAACTGGACCACCCCCCAGGGCGGCGACGGGCCGAACTATCCGAACATGTAACATTTCCGGCAGATTCCGCGTGTGCCGGCGTGCGGCGCGGTGCGCCGCATTGCCTTGGCGCCGCACCCGGCTTAGGCTCGTGCGGCCCCAGCGAAGGATGCGCCCCGTGACGACCCGCACGCTCAAGCTTACCCTCCTCATCGGCTTCGGCCTGGCGGCGTCGCTGCCGGCCACGGCCTTCGACGGCGCGTCGGGCCCCTACCTCGCCGGCCGGCTGGCGAGCATGGAATCCGACTATGTGGCGGCGGCCGACTACTACACCCGCGCGCTCGCCTCCGATCCGGGCAATCCGGTGTTGCTGGAGGCCACGATCGTCTCGCAGATCGGCCGGGGCGCGACGGACCGTGCGGTGCCGGTCGCCCGCGCACTCGAGACGCTCGGGACGAAGAGCCAGATCGCCGACCTCGTCGTCCTGACCGATCTTGCGAAGACCGGCGACTTCGCCGGGGCGCTGGCCGAACTCGACAAGGGCCGCAGCGCCGGCGTCCTCGTCGATGGGCTCTTCCGCGCCTGGGCGCTGGTCGGGCAGGGCCAGATGTCCGATGCGACGGTTGCCTTCGACAAGGTGGCCGCGGCGCAAGGCAGCCGGGCCTTCGGACTTTACCACAAGGGCCTCGCGCTCGCCTCGGTGGGCGATTTCGAGGGCGCCGACCGGATCTTCTCCGGCGAGGAGGGAGGGCCCCTTCGCGCGACCCGACGCGGTATCCTCGCCCATGCCGAGATCCTCAGCCAGCTCGAACGCAATCCGGCGGCTGTCGAACTCATCGACAAGACGCTGGGCGAGACGCCCGACCCACTCTTCGCCGCCATCAGGGCCGATCTCGCGGCCGGCAAGCCCCTGGCCTTCGACATGGTGCGCGATGCGACGGACGGCCTGGCCGAGGTCTATTTCACCGTTGCCTCGGCGCTCCAGGGCGAAAGCACCGACATCAACACGCTCGCCTATGCCCGCATGGCCGAATACCTCGCGCCCGAGGACGCCGACGTGCTCTTGCTCGTGGCCGAAATCCTGGAGGCGCAGGGCCAGCATGACCTCGCAACCCAGACCTACGCAAAGATCCCGAGCGAGGATCCGGCCTATGTCGCCGCCGAACTCGGCCGGTCCGACGCGCTGATCGCGGCAGATCGGATCGAGGCGGGGATCGAGGTGCTGGAACAGCTCGCACGAAGCCATCCGGGGCGGGCCGACATCTGGGGTGCGCTCGGCGACATCCTGCGCCGGCAGGAACGCTTCAATGAGGCGGCTGCCGCCTACGACAAGGCCATCGCCACCTTCACCGCCGAGGAGCCGGGGCAATGGGTGCTCTACTACACGCGCGGCATCGCCCACGAACGGACAAGGGATTGGCCCGCGGCCGAGGCGGATTTCCGCAAGGCGCTGGCGCTCAGGCCCGACCAGCCGGCCGTGCTGAACTACCTCGGCTACTCCTATCTCGAGCGGAAGGAGAACTATGACGAGGCGTTGGCCATGATCGAGAAGGCCGTGGCCGAACGCCCTGACGACGGCGCCATCGTCGACAGCCTCGGCTGGGCGCTCTACCGGCTCGGCCGCTATGACGAGGCGGTGGGACACCTCGAGAAGGCGGTCGAACTGATGCCGGTCGACCCGGTCGTGAACGATCATCTCGGCGATATCTACTGGGCCGTCGGCCGCACATTGGAGGCCGAATTCCAGTGGAAGCGGGCGCTTTCGTTCGAGCCCGATACCGAGGCGGAGGCCGCGCGCATCCGTCGCAAGCTGGAGGTCGGGCTTGACGTCGTGTTGAAGGAAGAGGGTGCGGAGCCCCTTGCCGTCACCAAGAATGGCAATTGAGGAAGCGGCAGCGGCGAAGCTGAACCTGGCGCTGCACATCACCGGTCAGCGTGCGGACGGCTATCACCTTCTCGACAGCCTCGTCGTCTTCGCCGGCGTGGCCGACCGGGTCACCGTGGCACCGGCCGCCGCTCTGACGCTCGCCGTCACGGGGTCGGAGGGGGGCGGACTGCCAGCGGGGGAGGACAACCTCGTCCTTCGCGCCGCCCGCGCCTTCAAGTCGGGGCGGGGGGCCGCGGTGACACTGGAAAAGGTCCTGCCCGTCGCCTCAGGCATCGGCGGCGGTTCGGCCGACGCTGCGGCGACGCTTCGGGCGCTGTCGAGTCTCTGGGGCCTTCCCCTGCCGCCGGCCGACAATGTACTGGCGCTCGGCGCCGACGTGCCCGTGTGCCTGGCAGGCCGGCCCGCGCGCATGAGCGGGGTAGGGGAGACGCTGGTGCCGGTTCCGGCCCTTCCGGCGATGGCGGTCGTGCTTGTCAATCCGCGCGTGGAGGTGGCGACGCCCGCGGTGTTCGGTGCGCTCGCCCGCAAATCCAACACGCCGCTGGAACCGCTGCCGCCCGCCTTCGCATCGGCTGCGGCGCTGGCCGGCTGGCTTGCCCATCAGCGCAATGATCTCGAAGCGCCTGCCATCGCGGTGGCGCCGGTCATCGCCGAGGTCCTTGCCGCCATTGCGACGACCTCGCCGCTTGTCACGCGGATGTCGGGCTCGGGCGCGACCTGCTTCGGCCTGTTTGCATCGCTGGAAGACGCGGCGGCAGCCGCGAAGGCGGTTGCCCTTGGCCGGCCGGGCTGGTGGGTGCGTGCGGCGCCGGTTCTCGCCTGAGCCTCAGTTCACCCGCGCGACGACGTAATCGGCGAGGTCGGCGAGCATGTCGCGCAGGTCGTGCGCAGGCAGCGCGGCGAGCGCCCTCTTGGCGCGGTCGGCCCAGCCGCGCGCATCGTTGCGCGTCGATTCCATCGCGCCATGCCGCGCCATGAGCCCCAGCGCCTGGTCGAGGTCGCCCTCGCGCTGGTCGCCCTTCTCGATCACCCGCCGCCAGAAGGCGCGCTCCGCCTCGCCTGCCTTCGCCACGGCCTTGATCACGGGCAGCGTCAGCTTTCGTTCGCGGAAGTCGTCTCCGACATTCTTGCCGATCGCGGCCGTGGTGCCACCATAATCCAGAAGGTCGTCGGCGATCTGGAAGGCGATGCCGAGCGCATCGCCATAGGTGAAGAGGGCCGCCACCTCGCTGTCATCCGCCCCGGCAAGGACGGCGCCGGACTCCGTCGCGGCCGAGAAGAGCGCGGCGGTCTTGCCCCGGACGACCTTGAGGTAGGTATCCTCGTCGGTGCGCAGGTCCTGCGCGGCGGTCAGTTGCAGAACCTCGCCCTCGGCGATTGTGGCCGAGGCGTTCGACAGGATCTCGAGCACGCGCAGCGATCCCGGCTCGACCATCAGCTGGAAGGCGCGGGCAAAGAGGTAATCGCCGACGAGCACGGAGGACTTGTTGTCCCACAGAAGGTTAGCCGTCGGCCGGCCGCGGCGCTGGCGGCTTTCGTCCACCACGTCGTCGTGCAGAAGCGTGGCGGTATGGATGAACTCCACCGTCGCGGCGAGACGGATGTGATGATCGCCTTGATAGCCGCAAAGCCGGGCCGCGGCGAGCGTCAGCATCGGGCGAAGACGCTTGCCGCCCGCCTCGATCAGATGTGCCGTCACCTCGGGAATCCGCGGCGCGTGTTCGGATGCCATCCGCTCGCGGATCAGGGCGTTCACGCGCTCCATGTCCGCGGCCAGATGCGCGCCGAGGCGGTCGTGCGGTTTCTGCGCGGTCTCGTCCAGGCTCATTCCCGTCCCGTGTCACCTCGACAAAGCCAGTGCTTCGTCCTTATGTCCATGATCATGAAAGAGCTTCTGCGCACAACTGACCCGACCACCATCGCTTTCGCCACAGCGCTCCTTGCCGGTGAGGGTATAGCGGCGTTTGAGATGGACGTCCACATGAGCGTGCTCGAAGGTTCCCTTGGCATTTTGCCGCGTCGCATCATGGTTCGCGACGCTGACCTGTTCCTCGCGCGAGCCATCCTGAGGGACAACGGGGTCGAGGTCTGAATGTTCACTGGGGACGAGATCACCACGGATGCGTTCCTCGGCGGGCGCCTTGCGATCGCCCAGCCGCGTGCGGGCTATCGCGCCGCAGCCGATCCGGTGCTGCTTGCCGCCGCCGTCCCGGCGCGGGCAGGGCAGGAGGTTCTGGAACTTGGCTGCGGCGCGGGGGTGGCGAGTCTCTGCCTCGGCCATCGGGTGCCGGGCCTGCAGCTTTTCGGGCTGGAGTTGCAGCCCGCCTATGCCGCCCTCGCCCGCAGGAACGCGGCGGCGAACGGTCAGGCATTCGAGGTGCACGAGGGCGACCTCGCGGCGATGCCCGCCGCGCTGAAGGCGCGGGACTTCGACCATGTCATCGCCAACCCTCCCTTTTTCGGCGCGGGCACCGGGACGCCGGCGCGCGATTCCGGCCGCGAGACGGCGCAGCGGGAGGCGACGCCGCTCGCCGCCTGGATCGGGGCGGGCCTGCGGCGGCTCCGGCCCGGCGGCTGGCTGACGCTGATCCAGACGGCCGAACGCCTGCCCGAGATGCTCGGGGCGCTCGGACCCCGCGCCGGCAGCATTACCGTCCTTCCGGTCGTTCCCCGCACGGGCCGCCCGGCCGGCCGCATCATCATGTTGGCGCGCAAGGGCGGGCGCGCGCCCTTCCGGCTGCTGTCTCCCTTCGTTCTGCACGAGGGCGCCGAGCATCTGCGTGACGGTGACGACTACAGCCCGGCCGCCCGCGCCGTGCTGCGCGAGGGCGGCGCCCTTCCGGGCCTCGCGCCTTAACGATCCGGCAAGGAATCGCGCCCCATCCTGACCCGGCGCGGTGCGGCATTCTTCCGCGTGACACGACTCATCGAATGTGATGGGATTGTGACAGGTTTCACAGGAGAGGAGACGACGATGTCGCTTGGTTCGCACCTGCAGGAACTTCGCAAGAAGCACCAGGTTCTTTCGGAAGCCGTTGAAGAGGCGCAGCGCCACCCCGGCTACGACGATCTGGCCATCGCCGACATGAAGAAACAGAAACTCCGCATCAAGGAAGAGATCGCGCGCCTCAGCCAGGCGTGACTTCCCCGCTCCCGCGGGCGATCCGGCGACCTGCATAGGCGGCGAGCGTTGCGCCCCCGGTGATCAGGGTCGCGGCGAGGGCGAGCTTGAGGCTTGCCGTCGCCGAACCCGCGATGACGAGCGCCAGCGTGGAAAGAAGCGGAGCGGCATAGGAGGCCGTCCCGAGAAGCTGGATGTCGCCGCGCTTCACACCCACATCCCAGGTGAAGAAGGCGAGCCCGACCGGGCCGAGCCCCAGTCCGAGCGTCGCCAGCCACCCAGCGGGGCCGGTGGGCCAGGCCGTCACCTCGAGCGCGAGGTGCGCGGGCACCGACAGGATCGCCGTCATCAGGCAAAAGACCGTGACGGCGGCGGTCGGCACGGCGCCCATGCGCCGCGACAGGATCGAATAGCCCGACCAGGTCAGCGCACAGAGCAGGGCGAGCCCGTAGCCCGGCAGCGCCGCCCTGTCCGGGCTGCCGATCCCTTCGGCGATGAGCAGACCGGCCCCCGCAAAGGCCATGACCGCGCCCGCCACATGGCCTGCTCCGAGCCGCTCGCCCGGCAGGAATCCCGAAAGTAGCACGATGAGCAGCGGCCAGAGATAGGCGATGAGGCTCGCCTCGGCGGCGGGCGCAAGGCGCAGCGCCGAGAAGTAGAAGAGGTGATAGCCGAAGAGCCCCGCCGTGCCGAAGGCATAGACCTTCCAGGACACGGCGCGAAGCCGGCCGAGCCCGCCCGTGGAAAGCGTCCAGACCAGCCCGACGAGACCCCCGAGCGTGAAGCAGATGGCATTGAGCTGCAAGGGCGGCACCGGCGCCGTCCGCACCGTCAGGAGCGCGAGCAGCGCCCACATCAGGACGGCGGTGAAGCCCACGGCCGTGGCGCGCGCGCGGCTCATGACGGCACCCCGACTGCCGCGCGATCCTTCCTGGAACGTTCCGTCTGCATCAGTCCCGCCCTGCGCCTACGCGCCAGGAGAAGCCGCGATTTGCGGCGTCGCGTCAAGGGCGGACAAACGAAAGGGGCCGGCCGCCGCGGCCGACCCCCTGTCCTGCGCGTGGCGCGCGTCAGGCGAAGAACTGCGCGCCGTTTGCCGAGATGGTCGAGCCGTTGATGAACTGCGCGTCATCCGAGGCAAGGAAGGCCACGCAGCGCGCGATCTCCGCGGGTTCGCCCAGCCGCCCCGCGGGGATCTGCGCGATGATCGCCTCGCGGACCTTCTCGGGGACGGCCATCACCATCTCGGTGGCGATATAGCCCGGGCAGATGGCGTTGGCGGTGATCCCGGCGCGCGCACCCTCCTGCGCCAGGCTGCGCACGATGCCGATGTCGCCCGCCTTGGTGGCGGCATAGTTGACCTGGCCGAACTGGCCCTTCTGGCCGTTCACCGACGAAATCACGATGACCCGGCCGAACTTGCGCTCACGCATCCCCGGCCAAACAGGGTGCACGGTGTTGAAGACGCCCGTGAGGTTGGTGTCGATGACCTGGTGCCACTGTTCGGGGGTCATCTTGTGGAACGGCGCGTCGCGGGTGATGCCGGCGTTGGCGACCACGACCTCGATCGGGCCAAGGTCGGCCTCGACCTGCGCGACGCCGGCCTTCGAGGCGTCGTAGTCGGCCACGTTCCACTTGTAAGTCTTGATGCCGGTTTCCTTGGTGAAGGCGGCCGCCGCCTCGTCGTTGCCGGCATAGTTGGCGGCAACCTTGTAGCCGGCGCTCTTAAGGGCGACGGAGATCGCCGCGCCGATGCCGCGGGATCCGCCGGTGACCAATGCTACTCTCGACATGATTCCTCCTCTCGGGCTGGGTCCTTGAAATCCTGTTATCGAAACGAGAATCCGGGCGCAACATTATTGCGCCCGGATTTGTGCATTTGCAGAAAGATTGCGCGGATCAGGCTCGCTCGAGGCACATGGCCACGCCCATGCCGCCGCCGATGCAGAGCGTGGCGAGGCCCTTCTTCGCGCCCGACCGCCGCATCTCGAAGAGAAGCGTGTTGAGGATGCGGGCGCCCGACGCGCCGATCGGGTGGCCGATGGCGATGGCGCCCCCGTTCACGTTCACCTTCGCCGTGTCCCAGCCCATGTCCTTGTTGACGGCGCAGGCCTGGGCGGCGAAGGCCTCGTTCGCCTCGATCAGGTCGAGGTCCGTCGCCTTCCAGCCGGCCTTTTCCAGCGCCTTGCGGCTGGCATGGATCGGGCCCACACCCATGATCGCCGGGTCGAGACCCGCCGTAGCGTATGAGGCGATCCGCGCCAGCGGGCTCAGCCCGCGCCGGGCGGCCTCGGCCTCGGTCATCAGGAGGACTGCCGCGGCGCCGTCGTTGAGCCCGCTCGCGTTGCCGGCGGTGACCGTGCCCTCCTTCGAGAAAGCAGGCTTCAGCTTCTGCATGCTGTCGAGCGTCGCGCCGTGGCGGATGTATTCGTCGGCGTCCACCACCACGTCGCCCTTGCGGGTCTTCACCGTGAACGGGATGATCTCGTCCTTGAACTTGCCGGCCTTCTGCGCCGCCTCGGCCTTGTTCTGGCTTGCAAGGGCGAACTGGTCCTGCATCTCGCGGCTGATCTGCCACTTCTCGGCGACGTTCTCGGCGGTCGTGCCCATGTGGTAGCCGTTGAACGCATCCCAGAGACCGTCCTTGATCATCGAGTCGATGAACTTCATGTCGCCCATCTTCTGGCCCGCGCGCAGGTGCGCGACATGCGGCGACAGCGACATGCTCTCCTGCCCGCCGGCGCAGACGATCGCCGCATCGCCGAGCTGGATGTGCTGCGCGGCGAGCGCGACGGACCGGAGGCCGGAGCCGCAGACCTGGTTGATCGACCAGGCGGCACTTTCCTGCGGAAGGCCGGCATTGATATGCGCCTGGCGGGCAGGGTTCTGTCCCTGACCGGCGGTCAGAACCTGGCCAAGGATCGTCTCGCTCACCTCGGCCTTGTCGATGCCCGCCCGGGCGACCACCGCCTGCAGCGCCGCTGCGCCCAGCTCGTGTGCCGGCGTATTGGCGAAGGCGCCGTTGAAACTCCCGACCGCGGTGCGGGCGGCCGATACGATGACGACATTGGTCATGGGCTGTCCTCCTCAGGGCGCGCCGATGCGCACCGAACGCGCGCCGGGTGCCCGGACCGGGCCCCCGCGCCGCCATGCAGCATGCGCATCGCTGCGGAAGCGTCAAGCGCCGTGAGCGGTCACACCGCGAGCCGCGACCGAATATTCTGCGGCTGCACCGAGCAGCCTGCCGCCGGATCGCGCCGGTGGAATGGCCGCGCCAAGGCCGCCCTCAGGCCCGCATTCGCACCTTGGCCATCTGCCACGGCGGTGTGGCGGTCGGGGCGCCGAAGTAGTAGCCCTGCATGCACTCGATCCCTGCCTCGGTCAGCCAGGCCGCGTCGGCGGCGTTCTCGACCGATTCGGCGACGGTGAACATGTCGAATTGCCGCGCGATCGACAGCAGCGCGTTCGTCAGGCACTGGTTGTCCGGATTGCCCGCGATGCCCCGAATGAACTGTCCGTCGATCTTCAGGATGTCGAAATAGAACTCCCGCAGGTACCGGAACGAGGTAAAGCCCGCCCCGAAATCGTCGAGCGCGAAGGAAATTCCTTCTGCCTGCAGATCGGCCATGAAGACGGAGACCGCATCGGGCATGATCATCGCCGAGCTTTCGGTGATCTCCAGGATCAGCCGCTCTGCCACGGTCGGGTCGCCCTTGATCCCGCGCCGGAGGACCTGCATCCAGCGCGGATAAGCGATGGAGCGGGCCGACATGTTGATGGCGAGCCGCAGGCCGGGGTCGGTCTTCAACGCCTTGAGTCCGAGGTCTAGCGACAGGCAGTCCACCGCGCGGCCAAGCTCCGACGTCTCGATCGCCGAGATGAAGTCGCGCGCCGGGATGATCCGCCCGGTCTCGTCCAGGAGCCTGATGAGGCCCTCGTGGAAGGCCACCCGGTCCTGGCGGGCGGCTGTGACAATCGGCTGGTAGGCGAGGAAGACCTCGCGCCGAGCCACCGCGCGGGACACCATGGCGACGGTGTCGCGGTCGCGCAGGCCGAGCGCCGCGCTCAGGGGGCTGTCCTGTCCGGGTTCGCGCGCGACCTTCCCGAACTTTCCGCCGTCTCGCATCGCCTTTCTCCTCGCAGTCGCTGCCGAGATTGGCCAGAAGGGGATAAGAAGTCGTAAACGCTTGCGGCAACTCGCGGGCATTTCCGGGGGAGGCGATCCGATGGGCGAACGTTGTGGCTGGTGCGGCACCGATCCGCTCTATGTCGCCTATCACGACAGCGAGTGGGGTGTGCCCGAACGCGATCCCCGCGCGCTGTGGGAAAAGCTAATTCTCGACGGCTTCCAGGCCGGGCTCGCTTGGATCACGATCCTCAGAAAGCGCAACAGCTTCCGCGCCGCCTTCGAGGGCTTCGAGCCCGCGGTCATCGCCCGCTGGGGAGAGCCCGAGGTGGCGCGGCTTCTCGCCGATCCCGGCATCGTCCGATCCCGCGCCAAGATCGAGGCGACGATAGGCAATGCCCGCGCCTACCTCGCGATTTCCGAACGCATGGGCTTCGACAGCTTTCTCTGGCGACACCTCGACGGCAAGCCGCTGCAGAACCGCTTCCGCGCGATGTCCGAGGTGCCGGCGCAGACGTCCCTCTCGGAACGCCTCGCCGGAGACCTCAAGGCCGAGGGTTTCCGCTTCACCGGTCCCACGATCGTCTATGCCTTCATGCAGGCCACCGGCATGGTCAACGATCACCTCGTGACCTGCCCCGCGCATGACCGCTGCGCGGTGCTCGGCTGAGCCCCGTCGTCGTTGCAATGGCTGCGGCGGCCAGGGGGTGAAACCCCCGGCCGATTGCGCGAGGCAGAGCCGCCTGCCGAAACCTGCTAGTCCGCGGCCAGAAGCGCCGCAACGATCGCCCGTGCGCTTTCGCCATCCCATTCCGCGTCGCCCGTCATCCGCGCGATCTCGCGGCCCTCGGGGTCGAGGATGACCGTCACAGGCAGGCCGAGCACGCCCATCTCGCGCGCGAGCGCCTGCTCCTTGTCGAGATAGAGCGGCAGCGATTCCACCCTCGTTTCCTCGAAGAGGCGGATGATCGCGGGAATGGTGTTGCGCCCCGTGGCGATGGTGGCGACGGTGAACCGCTCGCCGCCGAATTCCCGGTTGAGACGGTCGAGCGCGGGAAGCTCCTTGCGGCAGGGCGCGCACCATGTCGCCCAGAAGTTCACCGCGACGTACTTGCCCCGGAATTCCGACAGGCGCCGTTCATTGCCGCTGTCATCGCGGAATGCCGTATCGGGCGCGGCCACGGGTTCGGCGTGGACCACTAGCTTCAGCATCGAGCCTTCGCGCAGCGCCTCGAGCGCCGTCGTCCCCGGCGTGGCGGCGTTTGCACCGAGCGCGAGGCCCGTGTAGAGGACGGCGGAGAGAAGAAGACGCATGAAGCCTCCGGGGGCGCGACGATGACGGACAGAACCCAGAATGCGATGTGGGGCGGGCGCTTCGCCGCCGGGCCGGACGCGATCATGGAGGCGATCAACGCCTCGATCGGGTTCGACAGACGGCTTTACGCCCAGGACATCGCCGGGTCCCGTGCCCACGCGGCGATGCTCGCCGAACGAGGCATCATAAGCGATAGCGACGCCGCAGCCATTCGGGAAGGCCTGCTCACGGTCTTGTCAGAAATCGAGGGCGGAAACTTCGCGTTCTCCACCGCGCTCGAGGATATCCACATGAACGTGGAGGCGCGGCTGAAGGAAGTCATCGGCGAACCGGCAGGCCGGCTTCACACCGCGCGCAGCCGCAACGACCAGGTGGCGACCGATTTCCGCCTCTGGGTCCGCGACCAGTGCGACGCGGCAGTCGGGGGGCTGGCGGCGCTGAAGAAGGCGCTTCTTGCGCAGGCCGAAGCCGGGGCGGACTGGGTGATGCCGGGCTTCACCCATCTGCAGACTGCCCAGCCGGTGACCTGGGGCCATCACATGATGGCCTATGTGGAGATGTTTGCCCGTGACGCCGGCCGCTTTCGCGACGCCCGCGCGCGCATGAACGAATGCCCGCTCGGCGCCGCCGCGCTCGCCGGAACCTCCTTCCCGATCGACCGGCACATGACGGCGACGGCGCTCGGCTTCGACCGGCCGATGGCCAACTCGCTCGACGCGGTCAGCGACCGCGACTTCGCGCTCGAATTCCTTTCGGCGGCGGCGATCTGCGCGGTGCATCTCAGCCGTTTCGCCGAAGAGCTGGTGATCTGGTCCTCGGCCCAGTTCCGCTTCGTCGCGCTCTCCGACCGCTTCTCCACCGGCTCCTCGATCATGCCCCAGAAGAAGAACCCGGACGCGGCGGAGCTGATCCGCGCCAAGATCGGCCGCATCCTCGGCGCGACCGTCGCGCTCTTCACGGTGATGAAGGGCCTGCCGCTCGCCTATTCCAAGGACATGCAGGAGGACAAGGAACAGGTCTTCGACGCCGCCGACACGCTCATGCTGGCGCTCGCCGCGATGGAGGGGATGGTGCGCGACATGACCGCGACCCGCGAAAACCTCGAACGCGCTGCCGCCTCCGGCTTCTCGACCGCGACGGACCTCGCCGACTGGCTGGTGCGCAGCCTAGGACTTCCCTTCCGCGAGGCGCATCATGTCACGGGCTCGCTGGTGGCTCTGGCCGAGAAGCGGGGCTGCGACCTGCCCGACCTGACGCTCCATGAGATGAATTCGGTTCATGGGGGCATCACGCAGGAGGTTTATTCCGTTCTCGGCGTCCACAACTCGGTAGCCTCGCGGCAAAGCTACGGCGGCACTTCGCCCGATCAGGTGCGCGCCCAGATCGCGCGCTGGAAGCAGAGGCTCGGGTGAGGGGCGCGGCGATCGTCGGGCTCTGTCTGCTGGTCGCCGCCTGTTCCCAGCCGCGCGCCCACGCGGCCTTGCGGCTGACCCCCGATGGCGTCAGGGTGACGCCATCGATTTCGACCTCGATTGCCGGTGTCGGCGTTTCGGTGAGCCAATGACACGTGTTCTTAAGGCCCTTGGACTTCTCGCGATCCTCGCCTCCTGCGGCGCCGACGGTGCGCCGACCCCACCCGCCGAATCGGGTCTGACGGTTTCCGGCCAGGTCAAGGTCGGCGTGAGCGGAAGTCTCTGACCAATGCGGGGCGTGCCGGCTCAGTCGAGGGTTCGGCGGAACCGCAGGAGCGCCAGCGTCGCGAAGGCCAGGACGAAGAGGACAAGCGCCGCCATCGGCTGTGCGACGCCGGCGTAGTCCGAACCCTTCAGCATGACGGCGCGGATCAGCCGCAGGAAATGGGTAAGCGGGAACACCTCGCCCAGGACCTGCGCCCAGCCGGGCATGCCCCGGTAGGGGAACATGAACCCGGAGAGCAGGAGCGAGGGCAGGAAGAAGAAGAACGTGAGCTGCATCGCCTGCATCTGGGTGCGCGCCGCGGTTGAGATGAGGTAGCCGAGGATCACCAGCGCCGCGACGAAGACGAAGACGCCGGCTAGGAGGAGTGGGAGCGCGCCGACGAAGGGCACACCGAAGATGAGTTTCGCCGCGACGAGCACGACGACGACCTGCACCGCGCCGACCCCCAGATAGGGCAGGACCTTGCCGAGCATGATCTCCACTGGCGTCGCGGGCATGGAAAGCAGATTCTCCATCGTGCCCCTCTCGATCTCGCGCGTCAGCGCCATCGAGGTCATCATCACCATGGTCATCTGGAGGATCACACCAAGCAGGCCCGGGACGATGTTGTACTGGGTGATGCCTTCGGGATTGTAGCGTTTGTGCACCGTGACCTGAAGTTGCGAGGCTGCCGCTGCGGCTGCCTCGGCCTCGGTGCCGCGCTCGCGCAGGAGCGCGTCGGCGGCCACCGTGCCGAGGGTGGAAATGGCGCCCGAGGCGACAGAGGGGTCGGTGGCGTCCGCCTCGATCAGGATTTCGGGCCGGTCGCCGCGTTCCACCCGCCGACCGAAGTCCGAGGGAACAGTGACGACGAAGGAGACGTCACCCCGCGTGATCAGGCTCTCGGCCTCCGCCGCCGAGGCTGCGGGGTGGGTGAAGCGGTAATAGCCGGTAAGCTCCAGCGCCGAGACGATGGCGCGCGTGAAGCGATCCTGCGTCGGCGCGACGAGAGCCGCGGGGAGGTGCTTTGGGTCGGAGTTGATCGCGAAGCCGAAGAGCACGAGCTGGAGGAGCGGGATTCCCAGCATCATCGCGAAGGTGACGCGATCACGCCGCATCTGGATCACCTCCTTGGTGAGCATCGCGGCGAGACGGCGGAGGGACAGGAGCCGGTTCATGCCCGCGTGTCCTCCGCGCTGCCCATGAGCTGGATGAACACGTCTTCGAGGCTCGTCTCGGCGGGCTTCAACCGGCACCCGGTCTCCGCAGCCACTTTCGCGGCGGAGGTCCGCAGGGCGTCCGCATCTCGGCCGACGACATGCAGCGTGGCGCCGAAGGGCGCGACCTGATCGACGCCCGGCGCGCCCTTGAGGAGCGTCGCGGCGCGCGCCGTCGCCGCGCCTTCGAGGATGAAGGTCGCAAGCCCGGCATCGCGCACCACCTCGGCCACCGTGCCCTGTGCCACAAGCCGACCGTAGGAAATGTAGTTGATCCTGTGGCAGCGTTCGGCCTCGTCCATGTAGTGGGTCGAGACGAGCACCGTCAGCCCGCCGTCGGCGAGCCGGTGGATCTCGTCCCAGAAGTCGCGCCGCGCCTTGGGGTCCACCCCCGCCGTAGGCTCGTCCAGCATCAGGAGCTTCGGCTCGTGCATGATCGCGGCGGCAAGCGCGAGCCGCTGCTTCCATCCGCCCGAAAGCGCCCCGGCGAGCTGGTGCCGCCGCGCCGTTAGCCCGAGGCCGGCGAGCGTGTCGGCGACATGTTTGCGCGCCGGGCGAAGTCCATAGAGGCCGGCGACGAAACTCAGGTTCTCGGCGATTGTCAGGTCCTCGTAGAAGGAAAAGCGCTGGGTCATGTAGCCGACCTCGCGCTTGATCGCGCGGCCCTCCGTCAGGATGTCGTGGCCGAGCACCCGGCCCTCGCCCGCGTCGGGTGTGAGCAGGCCGCACATCATGCGGATCGTCGTTGTCTTGCCCGACCCGTTGGGGCCGAGAAAGCCGGCGATCTCTCCCTTGGCGACCGTGAGCGACACGTCGTCGACGGCGCGCTGGCCGCGGAAGCTCTTCACCAGCCCCCGGACCGCGATGGCGGGCTCCGCCGTCATCCACCGGAGCCCGGCAGGACGACATCGACGATCTGCCCCGGCTTCAGGCCAGGTGCGTCCTCGGGCCGGGCCTCGATCAGGTAGACGAGCTTCTGGCGGTTCTCGAGCGAGTAGATGACGGGCGGCGTGAATTCCGGCGCATCGGCGACATAGGTGACGGTGGCGGTAAGGCCCTCGGCACAGCCGTCGCAGCGGACGGAGAGCCGGCTTCCCTGCGTCACTGCCGCGACGTTCGTCTGGGGCACGTAGAGGCGCAGCTTCACCCCGCCGTCGGGCAACAGCGACAGCACCGGCGCCGAGGGTCCCGCGAGTTCGCCTGCCGAGCGGATGACGTCCTCGATCGTTCCGGCGGAGGGCGCGGTCAGGCGGCGCTGGTCCAGGTTCCATTCCGCCTTCTCGCGGGCGGCCCGCGCCCCGGCGACCGCCGCTTCCGCGGCGGCGATCTCCTGCGGCCGCGCCGGCAGGCGGGCGACGGCGAGGCTCGCTTCGGCCTCGGCCACCTTCGCATGGGCGACGGTGGCGGCAGTGGCCGCGTCGTCGGCCTGAGTCGTTGTCGCGGCGCCGCGCCCCGCGAGGCTGAGGAGCCGGGCCGCGGCCCGGTCGGCCTCCTCCGCCTGGGCGTGCGCCGAAGCGAGCGTCGCCTCGATCACCCGGATCTCCTCGGGGCGGCGGCCCTCGCGGAGGTTGGCAAGCTGGCTTTCGGCCTGCGCCAACGCGGCCTCAGCCTCGGCAAGAGCGATATCGGCGTCCCGCCGCTCCATCTCCACCAGGATTGCGCCGTTTTCGACGCGGTCGCCGCGGGCGACCGCGAGCCGGCCGATCTGCGCGGTGGCGACCGGGGCGATGAGCACATACTCGCCCTCCACGTAGCCCGTGGCGAAGGGAACCGGGGGCGCGCAGGCGGTGAAGAGCGCCGAGACAAGGGGCAGGGTGCAGACAAGGCCGGTCATGATCGGCGTTCCCGTTCGAGAAGGGAGTGGAGGTTGGCGGCGAGGAGGTCGGCGATCTCCCCGGCCTCGGCCGGTCCGAGCGTATCCCAGCCCATCCGGCGGGTGACGACGGGTCGGCCGACGCGAAAGTAGAGAAGCTGGCCGATGAGGCTGAAGACCAGCAGCCGCGTGCGCGGGCTTTCCGCCTCCTGTCCGGTGGCGACGGCCCAGAGGGTGCACAACCGCCGGTGCACCGGCTCGATCATGGCGCCATAGACCAGGTCGAAGATCGCCCCGCCTTCGCCGACCTCGCGCAGCATGAAAGGTACAAGCGGGGCGGCCACGGGCGAAGTGGTGACAAATGCACACATCGAACGCAGTGTCGCCTCCATCTCTGCAACCGCCGCCTGGGGCGCTTCCGGAACGGGGGCGGTGTGGTTGCCGAGGACGGTGCCCATGCGGCGGATCACCTCCACCCCGCAGGCGCGCCTCAGCCCCTCCTTGCCGCCGAAGTGATAGGCGATGGAGGCGACATTGGTCCGCGCCGCGGCCGCGATCTCGCGTGTCGAGGTCGCGGCGAAGCCCTTCTTGCCGAAGAGCCGCAGGCCCGAGGCAATGAGGTCGGCGGCGGTGCCTTCGGGCGCCTTTGGCTGATCGGTCATGGTTGCAATCCTGAGTCGCGCACGATTTTAATCAAACGATTGATCAAAATCAATCCACTCGCGTCCGCTTTCCAGCGCGCCCGCGATGCACTACACCGACGCCGATCCTTCGACCCCCAGCAAGGCCCCGCGACATGGACCATTTCCTCTACCGCAACGGCGTCCTTCATGCCGAGGATGTGGCGATCCCGGACATCGCTGCGGCGGTGGGCACCCCCTTCTACGTCTATTCGACGGCCACCCTGACGCGGCACTTCCGGCTGTTCGAGGAGGCGCTCGCCGGGCTGCCCCACCTCGTCTGCTTTGCGATGAAGTCGAACGGCAACGTCGCCGTGGTGAAAACCCTGGGCGATCTCGGCGCCGGCATCGACGTGGTGTCGGTGGGCGAATACCTGAAGGCGAGGACGGCGGGCGTTCCGGGTTCGCGGATCGTCTTTTCCGGCGTGGGCAAGAGCCGCGAGGAGATGCGCACCGCGCTTGAAGGCGGCATCCGCCAGTTCAACGTGGAAAGCGAGCCCGAGATGCGGGCGCTGAACGAGGTGGCGTTGTCGCTGGGCCTGCGCGCGCCGATCGCCATCCGGGTCAACCCGGATGTGGACGCGAAGACCCACGAGAAGATCGCCACCGGCAAGAAGGAAAACAAGTTCGGCATCCCGATCGGACGGGCGAGCGAGGTCTATGCCGAAGCGGCGGCCCTGCCCGGACTCGACGTCGTGGGGATCGACGTCCACATCGGCTCGCAACTGACCGACCTCCAGCCGTTCGAGGCGGCTTATGCAAAGGTCGCCGACCTCACCCGTCAGCTTCGAGCGGAAGGGCACGACATCCGCCGGCTCGACCTCGGCGGCGGGCTCGGAATCCCTTACGAACGCACCAACGCCGCCCCGCCGCTGCCGCTCGACTACGGCGCGGTCATCAAGCGGACCGTGGGCGACCTCGGCTGCGAGATCGAGATCGAGCCGGGGCGGCTGATCTCCGGCAACGCGGGGCTTCTGGTGGCGCAGGTGATCTATGTGAAGTCGGGAGAGGAGCGCGACTTCCTCATCCTCGATGCTGCGATGAACGACCTCGTCCGCCCCTCGATGTACGGCGCGCACCATGACATCGTCCCGGTGATCGAGTCCGCGCCGGGAGTGGAGCCGCACCCCTACGACATCGTCGGCCCGGTCTGCGAAACCGGCGACACCTTCGCCAGGCAGCGCCCGCTTTCCCCGGTGGGGGAGGGCGATCTGGTGGCGTTCCGGTCGGCCGGGGCCTACGGCGCGGTGATGGCATCGGAATACAACGCCCGCCCCCTCGTTCCCGAGGTGCTGGTGCATGGGCATCAATTCGCCGTCATTCGCGCCCGCCCCACCTATGACGAGATGATAAACCGCGATAGCATCCCGTCGTGGCTCTGACGCGCAATCCCGTGCGAGGGGCCGGAACCGGAGGCCCGCGGCCCGCGTGACCAGGATCAAGGCCCTTCCGCATGAGGCGCTGAGGCGTCTCAGGTGGCCGCTGCGGCTTACGCGGGCGGGCATGGCGGCCGAGCGGATCACGCGGGGATTCTGGCCGGTCTGGACCATCCTCTTCGGCCTCATCGCCGTCCTTGCCTTCGGCGTGCAGGACTGGCTTGCGCTGGAAGCCTTATGGGTCGGCGGGGTTGTCGCGCTCCTGGGGCTTCTCTGGGCGTTTGCGCGCGGTATCCGCCGGTTCCGCTGGCCGACCGAGGCCGAGGCGCTCGACCGGCTCGACCGCACGTTGCCGGGCCGGCCGATCACGGCCCTGACCGACAGTCTCGCGATGGGCGGCGGCGATGCCGGCACGGCTTCGGTCTGGCGCGCGCATGTCGCGCGCATGGCCGACCGCGCCCGCACCGCGCGCGCGCCGGCACCGGACTTGCGCATCGCCGGGCGCGACCGCTTCGCCCTGCGCTACGCGGGCCTCACCGCCTTCGTCATGGCTGTGCTCTTCGGCTCGCTCTGGCGCGTCGCGGAAGCGCCTGGCCTTGTCGGACCGGGCACCACAGCCAATGCCGCCGCCGGCCCGACTTGGGAGGGCTGGGTGGAACCCCCGGCCTATACCGGCCGCCCGAGCCTCTACCTCAACACCCTGCCCGAGGGCCCGCTGGAATTGCCCGAGGGAAGCCGGATCACCCTGCGTCTCTATGGCGCCGCCGACTCGATCTCGGTGAGCGAGAGCCTCTCCGGGCAGCCTCCCGCGCCAGCGGCCGATCCGGGCTCTCCGGTCGATCCTGCCGCTGTCCGCGCCGTGGAGTTCGAAGCGATCCGGTCCGGCCGCCTGACGATCGGCGGCGACGGCGGGCGGGAGTGGCAGGTGACGGTGCTGCCCGACGCAGCCCCGATGGTCGTCATCACGGGCGAGATCATGCGCGAGGCCGACGGCACCATGTCGCAGCCCTTCACGGCGACGGACGACTACGCGGTGTCGGCCGGACGCGCGATCATCGAGCTTGACCTTGCCGCCGCCGACCGCCGCTACGGCCTCGCCCCCGATCCCGAGAAGCGTGACGCGCTGATCTACGACCTGCCGATGCCGATCACCGGCAACCGTGCCGATTTCGCCGAGGCGCTGGTCGAGGACGCCTCCAAGCATCCTTGGGCCAACCTGCCGGTGAAGATGACCTTCGAGGTGACCGATGGCCGCGACCAGACCGGCAAGAGCGACACGGTGAACCTGTCCCTGCCGGGCCGGCGATTCTTCGACCCGGTAGCCTCCGCGCTGATCGAACTCCGCCGCGACCTCCTCTGGACCCGCGACAACGGCGCCCGCGTCAGCCAGGTCCTGCACGCGCTGACCCACCGGCCGGAAGGGCTTGTCCGCAACGAACGCGCCTACCTCATGCTGTCGGTCGCAATCCGCAGGCTGGACGCCGCGCTGGCGCAGGGACCCCTCTCGCACGCCATGCGCGACGAGGCGGCCGAGGCGCTCTGGTCGATCGCGGAACTGATCGAGGATGGCGGGCTCGCCAACGCGCTCGAACGGATGCAGCAGGCGCAGGAACGGCTGTCGGAGGCGATCCGCAACGGCGCTTCGCCGGAAGAGATACAGAAGCTGATGGACGAACTGCGCCAGGCGACCGACGACTACATCCGCCAGCTGGCCGAGAACATGGAGCGGCAGGGGGCGGACGAGCCCGGCCAGCAGGCCGATGCCGGCCAGCAGATCACCGGCGACCAGCTTCAGCAGATGATGGACGAGATCCAGCGCCTGATGGAGGAGGGCCGGATGGCCGAGGCGCAGGAACTTCTGGACCAGCTCAGCCGCATGATGGAGAACCTGCGCGTCACCGAGGGCCAGCCCGGCCAGAACGGCCAGCAGGGCCCCGGCGCTCAGGCCATGGAGAACCTGCGCCAGACCCTGCGCGAGCAGCAGGGCCTGTCGGACGAGGCGTTCCGCGATCTTCAGCAGGGCCGGCCCGGAGGGCAGCAGGAAGGCACGGAGGGTCAGC